>JAFTJJ010000043.1 GCA_017456465.1 Clostridia bacterium
ATAACATTTCAATTATGAATTGACACGATAAAGGAGAATATTAAAATGAAAGCACTGTATAATATTTCATATGGAATTTATATTTTGACAGCAAAAGGTGACAAAAACAATGGATGTGTGATCAACACACTGATGCAGGTGACATCAAATCCTTGCAGAATTTCGATTACTGTTAACAAGGACAATTACACCACCAAAATGATTGAAAAGACGGGTGAGTTCAATGTTTCAATTTTGGACACAATGACAAAATTTGATTTGATTCAAAGGTTTGGTTTCTCGAGCGGAAAGGATGTTGACAAGTTTGATGGATTTGATGGTTTTGCGATCGCAAAAAACAACATTCATTACATAACATCACATACAAATTCATATTTGTCGGCAAAGGTTGTTTCAAAAACAGATGTTGGAACACACATTACATTTGTTGCAGATGTGACTGAAGATGTTGTTTTGAGAGAAACTGAACCTGCGACATATGCATATTATCTCTCAAGCATTAAACCAAAGCCAATCACACAAACAAAAAGAGTTTATGTTTGCAGAATATGTGGTTATGTTTATGAAGGGGAAGAACTTCCATCTGATTTCATTTGTCCGCTTTGCAAGCATGGGGCAGAGTTTTTTCACATTCAAGGAGACAAAAAAGAAACACAATCCGAAACAAGCAAAGCGGGGAAGAAAATGTATTGTCCAATTTGTGGGCACACAGAAGACGCAGAAAACTCAAATGGAATTTGTGTGTTGTGTGGAGCAAAAATGATTGAAGTGTAATAAGCAATCAAAATCAATCATTGATGACCAGTTGTTTATAAAAATGAAAATCACCATCATAATGTTTAAGATGGTGATTTTTGTTGAAAATTTCACTTATTTTTCGAAGATTGGTCTTGAAAAAGCGTGGTAAGCATGTTATTATTAATTTAATAATAATGTTTTTAGGAGGCGCCCATGCCACACCAAGAAGAAATGATGCAAGGATTGTCTGCAATTTTCAAGTTTGTTTTTGAAAATAAAACGGTACATAGAAATGTGCTTAGGAAAAAATTACTTTTTAAGGGCAAGGTTGCATCCAAGGAAAAGTTTTCTAAACTGCTTGAAAGTTTGGTGTCGGCAGGTTACCTGATTATGAACAAAGAAGATGTCTCAATTAATCCAGACATCCTCAATGTTGGTGTGTTGCAGCAAAAGGGCGATGAGTTTTATATTGTTGCGGCAAACAGAAAAAAGCATGTGAAGATTGATTCAAGCCTTGTTTCAAATTATAAGGTCGGTGATGTTCTTGATATTGTTGCGCATAAATTTGGTGGGGTTAAGGGTGTTGTGGTTCTTGGCAAAAGCCAACGAGAGACTTCAATATTTGGATCACCAAAACAAACAAAAGTGAAGGCCCCAGATCTTGAACAAGAAAACTTTGTTCTTGGCAGGGTTGTCAAACTTAGTCATGATGATTTGGTTTTTATTCCAAACAAAAAAAGCCTTCCAGTAAGACAAATTCCAATTTTGAACCCTCGAGAGGACTTTCCGTCTTTTCAAGATAAGATTTGTGTCATGAATGTTGTGAATATGGAAGCACCTCTTCTTGGTGGATATATTACAGAAATCAAAGGTGATGCGGGGAATCCAATTCATGAATATGATGCAATTGCTGAAAACTATGGAGCGATTATGAGTTGGCAAGGTGAAGAAATTGAAAGTGAAATTGCCCAAATTCCAAGCTCTGTTGATGTGTCAAAACTTGACTTAATCACGGAACAAGAAGCAAAATTCTCTCAACGTGGCAAAGTTGTTGATCTCAGACATATTCCATTTTCAACAGTTGATCCAGCAACTTGCAAGGATATGGATGATGCGATTTATTCGACAATAAATGAAAACGGAGACATTGTGTGTTACACCGCTGTGGCAAATGTGACCAAGTATGTTGATTTGCATTCAGAAATTGGAAGGAGATACATAAATGGTGGTTTCACGATTTATGCCCCAAACAAAGCCTATAACATTCTTCCAACGCAACTTTCAACAGGAATTTGTTCATTGAACCCTCATGAATATCGTCTGGCATTCGTTGTGAAAACTGTTATTGACAAAAGCA
>JAFTJJ010000044.1 GCA_017456465.1 Clostridia bacterium
GGCGCGACGCGTTAAATCGAGTTGCCAGCGGCAAGTCGATAGCCCAAGCGGGTAGCAATCTTTGATTGCGGACGGGAAGAGCTTGCTCTAACAAATGAGCAAATGAAAATTTAATACAAAACACCAAAATTTGGGTCATTAGCTCAGTTGGTAGAGCGTTCGACTCTTAATCGAAATGTCCGGGGTTCGAGCCCCCGATGACCCACCAAAATTCTTAAAATGAAATGCCATCATAGTCTAGCGGCTAGGACGTCAGCCTCTCACGCTGAAGACCGGAGTTCGATTCTCCGTGGTGGTACCAACACGAAACAAAAGAACCCTTGCGGTTCTTTTTTTTTGTAAGTTGTGACACCCGAGATTGAACTCTCACAAAGTAACCAGAGTTCAGCAGAATGCAATTCTGCGTATTCTCTGTTTATAAAAGTAAAAGAGAGAGAAATTCAAACTTCTCTCTCTTTTGATTTCAATTATTCTTACTTTTTCGATTGGTCTGCTGCACTCATTTCTGCAACAATTTTATTGAATTCATCCACAAGTTCATCGTGTCGATTCTCTGCGTCAACAATAAGATCAACATATTTCTCAGCAACTTCAGCAAGTTTTTTCTCCCCTTTTTTGCTGTAAGCATCAAAATTTGGATCTTTTGAAAGTTGGGCAATTTCAGCTGCCCAATTTTTATTCAAAACAGTAATTTCCTCATCAACATTATTGATTTTTTGTTCAAGACCAGCAAGCTGTTTTATGTTTGCCATTTTCCACCCCCGTTAGTCAATCAAAAGCTTGATCAAAATATCATCAATTGCAGCAATACGTTTCAAAAGTTCTTTGTCCTTGCCAGCCCCCGCTTTAATCCCCAACAAACAAGCTTTGTAAGCATATGTTGCATTGTTTTTCACAAGTTCCACAAAACCAATAATGAGCGTAAGCATTTCAGACTTTGTCAAATATGACCCTCTGATTTTTTTCACCCCAGAAACATAATCCTTGAGGTCACTCGCCAAAAACACCAATCTGTTGTTGATGTCTGCATCAAAATTTGCCACAGGCTTTTCAACTTTTGGGACTTCTTGTTCAATTTTTTCACCAACAGCCAAAAAGTATACTGCATTTTTAAATTTGCAAATGACTTCACTGTTAAATAACGCATAAGGACTCACATGGCTATCTTTTGAATAATACTTCATGAGCAAATCATTAATATTGATTTTTTTGTCATCCAAACAATTAAGCAAACAGAAAACAAACGCAACCACATCTTTTGGATCATCAGGCAACACAAAGTTGTGCCCAACAGTCCCCTGTTTGTATGCTTTGTCAAAGTTGAAATTGATCATACATTCTGCAATCAAATTATAAACCGGCTTGCATGCTGCAATTGATGTCAAAACCTCAGCCACTCTTTTGTCAACCATAATATATTTTGAACCAATCATTTTGTCACAAGCAGCAACAAAAATCTTGATGTCATCACGCGAAACCAACTCCATATCAAATGCCCCTTTCTTGGATTTTCCAATATTTTACCATACAAAAACTGACAAATACAAGCAAAAATAAATAATTCAACCCCGAAACTTCAAAAAAATACTACAAAGTACTTTTTTTCAGGAAATATTTGTGTTATACTCATAAACGAAAGTATTAAATTTTGTAAGGAACGAAAAGGACCATGGATCTCACAAACAACACCACAGTCAGCAAGCTTGTTCTTCTTTATGTTTTTGACAAAATGGAAATGCCTCTCACTGAATCAACAATCACCGACCTTTGCTGCAACCGAAACACTTGGATCAGCTACATCACATGCAAAGAAGTCCTCGCCGACCTCATTGAGACAGGTTTCATTTTGGAACAAGCCAACTCTTCTGGCGAAAAGTACTACACCATCACCACTGATGGCATTGCCTGCGTTTCTTACTTTTTCATGAAAATCCCAACAAGCCTCAGAGAAGAAATCAATGCATTTGTCAAAGAAAATCGAATCAAAATGAGAAAACGCCAAGAATATTTCAGGGATTATTACAAAAACGCGGATGGATCTTACACTGTTCTCATGAAAATCGTCGATCCAATGGGAACAAAACTCGAACTCAAACTCAATGCATCAAACAGAGCTGTTGCAAAATCAATTTACAAAAAATGGGAAGAAAAAGCCAGCGCTGTTTATGCCAGCATTTATGATCTTTTGATTGATTAACCCTCTCTTCCACTTCAAAATCTAAAAAACACAAGGAGAATGAATTATGTACACTTATCGCACTCATGGAACATGCTCCATGCAAATAACTTTTGATGTGGAGGACGGCAAAGTCAAAAATGTAAAGTTTCTCGGCGGCTGCAGAGGCAACACACAAGGCGTTGCAGCTCTTGCTGAAAACATGCCTGTTGACGATGTAATTGCTCGTCTCAAAGGCATTCAGTGCCGCAACGGAACATCATGTCCGAATGAACTTGCAAAAGCTCTTGAAGAATACAAAGCAAACAACTTTTAATTAATTTTAACCATGCCCAGCCTCCTCTGATTTTGATACTTCAAAAATACTTTAAGTGACACAAAAAAAAGGAACCAAATTATTTTGGTTCCTTTTCTTATTATGTACAAATTTGTTTAAATTATTCTTTCACGCCAATGAATTTTCCAGCCTCAACCTCAGATCCTGTTGGATCAGCAAGTGACACTCGATAAAGATATGCATTGCTGCTTGATGTCACAAAACCATAAGCATAGCCATCCATGAGTTTTGTCACCATCAAATCACTCGCAGCATCAAATGTTGTTGATGTGAGAGCAATTGGTGATTCTTGAACAGTTGTGTTCAAAACTTTAATTTTGTTGAGTTTTTTGTCGCGAGTGAAATAAAGGTAATCGCCTTCAACTCCAACAAACTCAACCTTTGTGTCACTGTCACCAAAGTTATAAACTGTGTCGTCAGGGTCAAAGTTTGGATAATCGCTCCAGTCAACCCACTTGATTTCAGATCCAGTATAAACAAGAACTGCAAGTTCCCCATTTCTGTCAACAAACATGAGTTGCTCACCATCTTCTTCATAAGTCAAAAAGCTGATCACTGTTGACAAATCGTCTGGATTATATGACAAACTTCTTGAATCCTTGTCAATGTTGTCGGCATAAATATAACTGTCAACGGTATAAATAAGTTTTCCACATGTTACAGAAAAAAGTGATACAACTTCATTTCTTTCAGAGAGAAGTTCATCAAATTCTCCATCACTTGATGCAAAATAAACTCTGTTTCCATCAACAATCTCACCATCTGGATTGGCTGCTTTTGTGTAATAAACATAGCAATCTGCATCGTCAACAACGTTGCCTGTTGTTGTTTTTTCTGACACACCAAAGTTTTCGCCCATGAGAGCTCCAGTGATTTCATCTTTCACAAAGTTTGTTTCAATTTTGTCTGAAATTGAAAGCGATGTGAGTGTTGCACTGTTCTTTTCAAAAATCACAAAGTCAATCTTGTCATCATTCAAATAATAAGCATATGAAATCGTGTCATTACTTTTCTTTGTTGTATAAAAAGTTTCGCTGTTGCCTGACTTGATGTCATATCTTGCAAATTCAATTTGACCAAACAAAACCTCATCACTTTCATTAACTCTGTTTGATGTTGTTGCATAATAAAGGTAGTTTCCAAAAATATGGATTGAACCATTCTTGAAACCAACAAGTGCGTTAACAACTTTTTCTGGAGTTTTCACAGTTTTGTCGTCTTCATCAAATTCAACTTCACCATCTTCGCCAAGCTCAATGCGATAAATTGCACCTTTCACAATATTGCCTTGGTTCGCAGTTTCGCTTGTTGATTTTGTTCCGTTGATGAAATATAAGTAGCCATCATGCTTCACAGCAATTCCACCATTGATCGTCTCATCTTGCACTGAGTTTGAAAATCCTGACCAAGCAGGTGCACATGCTGCAAGAGAAAACACGGTGATCACACAAATTACGGCTACGAGTATTTTTGACAGTATCTTTTTCATAAATTCACGCTCTTTTATTTTTTTGTTTTGCATATATAATTGCTCACTTATTTTACAAAATATATGATCAAATGTCAACACTATTTTATATAATAATTAACTATAAATGTCCGATTATTCCGACACTTTTCAATTTTTCGCCAGAAATACAATCAAAAAACTCAATTTCAAATTCTTCTGGCCTTTTGGATGCTTCGTTGGAACAATGTGCAACACCAAAAGCAAAGAGACCGCCATGATTGTCAAACAATTGTCCCAAGGCATAAGCTTCTCCAAAACATTCAAAACTTCTCCAATCCGAATTTGGAACAAATATGCTTAAAGTCTCACAATACTTTGCTTCATTAAAAATCTCAAAA
Source organism: Clostridia bacterium (assembly GCA_017456465.1). GTDB lineage: Bacteria > Bacillota > Clostridia > Christensenellales > UBA1242 > RGIG3872. The sequence goes on from JAFTJJ010000044.1 coordinate 4,362, forward strand.
AAGGGTCTCCTGATCGCCTCAAAAAATGAAAGTCGCGTTTCTCTCATCATCTTGCACACAATTTGACAACAAACACCCTGATTTTCAAATTTGTTATGTGTTTTAATTAATCTTTCCAAAATTTCAGATTTAACATTTCCAGCAATCAGAAATTTATCTGACAAACAAAA
>JAFTJJ010000045.1 GCA_017456465.1 Clostridia bacterium
AGACAAACAAATGAAATGCAACTTGTCAACAAACACAATTCAATCAAGCAATACATACAGTGAGAGTAATGGTGTGATTCATTGTCCATGTTATTCAAATGATTGTCACACGACATTCACTTCATTGAATAAAGAAGATACAATTGTGATTGCAGCAGAGTACAAAGGAACAATACAAGTACCAAATGATTCATATTTCAAATTGAATCAATCAGAACAATCAGAATCATATTCCATTGAAGGAGAAAACACGATAATCGAATTCACAAATGACTCCAAAACAGAATTCGATTTGACGTTGAAAACACAGAATATGTTGATCATTGTGAATGACAATGGTGGTATGATACAAAAGGATCAACAAACAACACAAGAGAACATCAAGAAAGACATCGTGAATACAAACACTATTCAAGTAGGAAATGAGTATCATTGTCAAGCAATGCATTATGATGGAACAACAATGAGATGTATTATCTGTACAACGAACATTTATGAAGGAGTTTTTGAAGAAAACACCGAATCCATTCCGAATTGTTTGGAGAATAATGGAAAACGATGCACTCAATGCAAAGAAGGATACGGACTGTATGATGGAATATGTCAAGAATGTGGAGACAATTGCAAGTATTGTCTCAATTCGACTGTCTGTTATCAATGTATTGATGATTACTTTGTTGACAATACGACTGGACAATGTTCTCAAAGACAAGAAGAATCGACGCAAGAAATCATCATGAGAAACAATGTTCTGAAATGCACTGAGGGAACATATCATGATGGATTGGAATGCAAGAATTGTCCAGATAATTGCATTGAATGTCAGAATGAAAACGAGTGTATCATTTGTGATTATGAGTTTGTGTTGAACGAATCAAAACAATGTGAACAAGCACATCCGGGAACAATAGTTGCTGGAAACAATCACTCACTTGTTTGTGACAGTACAACATACAATGAAGGAGGAGAATGCAAATCATGCAAAGAGACATTTGGAGAACTCTGTGAAGAATGCAACCAAGACACTTGCACAAAGTGTTCGAATGGTTTTATCAATGGAACAGGACATTGTAATGATGTATCTGTTTCTGGTTGTGTTATTCTCGAATACAATCACACTGGATATTGCATGAAATGTGAAAAACAAACACACTTCTACAATGCATCAGAAAGCAAATGTACAGCACTTGATGATTCATGTTCCCTCGTCTTAAATCAAACAACATGTTATGAATGCAACGAAGGATACGTGTACAATCAGACAATAAAAACGTGTTCAGAAGGACAAATAGTGAACTGTTCTGAATGGAGATATGGAAAGAAAGACTATTGTTTGCGATGTGAAGATGGGAAATACTTCGATGTGGAGAAGAATACGTGTCTAGATTGCACGAATAACTGTCAGACCTGCATGAATTCGACATACTGTTTCAGTTGTATTGATGGGTATTCGATTACAACAGAAAGTACGTGCGTTGAATCGAATCAGACTGTTACTGGATGCAAACAACTCATTCAAGGAACAGCAAAGTGTGCATTGTGTCACGA
>JAFTJJ010000046.1 GCA_017456465.1 Clostridia bacterium
GCTTTGCCGTGTTCTTCGGCGGCGGTTGACCTTGTTCTATATCGTTATATATAACACTTTTATCCATTCTATTTTTAGATCACTTTTTCCATCGTCTTGGATTCTGACCACAGACACAACAACATGCTGTTTCATCCACCAGTCACAATCTGCACTGAATGAACAATGAGTGACTGAGTAGAAATCTTAATTTCTGTTTGATTCCAAACAGTGTCTCCATCAGTCTGACACAGAGAGTCGAATCATAATGATTGATTTCATGACATTGATGACGATGAAGACCAGATGGAATAATATGAGAAAGAGTTTATGCATTGTCAACAACAGATGATGAAAAGAGAGTTGCAAGGAAATGAACCATCGATTCTAGTGATAGTAACAAGGAAGTCGATGAGGAGAAGAGGAAAGTGGCAAGTCTTCAGAGACAAGTCGACGAACGAAACAATGAGATTGAACAGCTTCGAGTTGCCAATGAGGAAATGGCTGGAGTCGTCAAGAGGATTCAGAATGAGCGAAGACAAGTTGCAGACAGGCTGTGCATTGTCGAGAACGAGAAGGCGATGATTGCTGTTGAACTTGCGTCGAAGAAGGCGATCATCCAAAAGTATATTGAGTGTATCGACGAGATCGAGGTGAAGAGGACAGCGACACAGCATCGGGAGAGGGTGTTGAAGAAGGAGACAGCTGATCTCCAGACGACAAGATGTTGTTGAGAATGGCACTGAAGAAGTGAAATGATTTGAGAGTGATGAATTGCATCCAATTGACTGTGATTTCGTCCTGTTTGATGTTTTGAAAGAAAATGAGAGAAGAAACACACAGCGAACTGTGATGAACCCATCGCACATTCTGATGGATTTCACAGAAAAGGAAAAAGACCATGAATTGTGAAAAGACATCGAGAGGATGGTGATTATTGCAGAAGACTGGAAAGAACTGTGAAGAAAGACCAATTGATTCGAAGCAAGTGGGATGTATTACATCATCATTATTCTTCTCATCACAACTGCAAACGGTGTGAGCAACAAGGCATCTCGACATTGCAGGCGAGTCGGATTGAAACCAACAACGCTTGAAGAGATAGATGAGAAAGGACGAGTGACTGAAAGGGTGCTTGTCTGTGTTGTCGGGGAAAACAAGTACATCCATGCATGGAAGTTGTATGCGTCATACAAAGTGAAGAGCACAACGATGTGGATGAAGTACTTACAGATTGTCGACAAACGGATTGTTGAAACGGAAGAAACCGTTGATGTCAAATGGTATCGAGAAAAGGCACATGAATGGTTCTATTGGATTCATTTCAAATGGATATGATTTGTGTTGTTTTTGTTCGTTCTAAAGTTCCCACACAGGAAATGATTGACTTAGCGAAGGAAAGCGGAATCGTTCTTATGGTTTCCGATAAACGACTTTACGAGGCTTGCGGTTTACTTTACCAAAACGGTCTTGTAGGAAACAAGGTAAAAAAATGAGCGAAGAACTTATTTTTCATTTTCAGGTAGA
>JAFTJJ010000047.1 GCA_017456465.1 Clostridia bacterium
CTCCCTCAACACTCCCACTCTCAATCACCAATGTCGTCACTCCCTTGAAGGAGTTGTTCTCCGAAGTGATATTCGTCAACACGGGCAGATCTACATCACACCCACTCAACAATTCCACTCTTCATCGTTAATCTTGCATCTTCTCCATCACAATATAAACCATTCCGCTTCATATCAATCACTCGCAACTGACTCAAATCCTCCATCACCACATTTGAGGGATGAACAAGCGAGGACTCTCCAACAACAATCCTCTCCAACAATGGCATCTCCTTCAGGTTCACACTCGTCACTCCATTGAAGCAGTTATCACCAATCGTCAGCTCCTTCAGCTTATCAAATCCAGCCAGATGCAAATGAGCAAAATCAGTGTTGTAGCTGTTTGAGGGAATCACCAGTCGTTCAATGTGATTGTGGTTGTTCACTCCATGCGATATCTTCACAAATGCCTCAGTCATCTTCGGAAATCCTGTCCACATTCCTGCTTCTTCTGTGAACACCTCCTTCAGTTTGGGAATATCTCTCACAACAAATGAAGTATATGAAGCAAATGCATTTATACCCATCGTAATGGTCTTCAATGAGGGCAGATTCTCAATAGCGAAGGACGTGAAGGATGTCTGACCACCTGAATTGGACTGATGGAAACTGAAATCTCCGATATGAATAGACCGCAAAGCAACCAGATTGGACACATTGAAATGCTCCACATTCATACAACTGCTTTCACCCACCTCGATCGATTCCAGCAAGGGATAGTCACTCACACTCAGAGAAGTGAAACTCCGCTCATTCAATCCATTGGAGGGAATCACCAACACACGTGTGTGAGGACCCAGCAAACTCAGATCCTCCACAGTACGCACCGTTGTGATATTGCTAATGTACTCCTCGAGAACACCCGAATTCGACATGGTCGCATTCTCCACATTCACAAAGCCAGAGGGAAGATCAATCACAGTGATGTTGGGAGCATTTGCCATTGTGACCGATGTAACGCCTCTGAAGGAGTTGCTCTCCGAAGTGATGTTGGTGAGAGCGGGAAGGTCCTGAAGGACCAGTGTGGCATTCTCACCATTACAGTACAAACCGTCTTCCTCGATCTCAATGACCTCCAACTGAGGGAGATTCTGAATCACCACTGTTGAAGCATTGTAGAAGGAGGCTTGACCGATAGAGATGGAAGTGAGATTACTCACATCCTGCATCCTCAAATCCTCCACTTCTCCAAAGCAGTAGTCGCCCACAATGAATTCCTTCAATGACGGAAATCCCTTCAGATTCAAACTGGGAAAATCCTCATTGTAACTGTTTGAAGGAATGGTGATCTTGGTGATGTTGTTGTGAAGAGTGATGGGCTGTGTCTGCTTCACAAACGCTTCTGTGACCGTTGAAAATCCCACAATTTCACCACTCTCTCCACTTTACACATTGCTCAACTTGGTAACGTTCTTCACATCTGCACTCTTGGAATGAAGGAACGAATCCACACCAATCGTGATGGAATGCAGATTGGGCAGATTCTTGATATCCAGAGGCGCATTCAGAAAGTTCCGACTCTCCTTCTCTGTATCACCAAACTGAATTGCTTGTAGAGCAGGCAACTGCTCCAAATCCAGTTTGGAAAAGGTAGAAAAGGAGTAACGATTGATTGAAACCTCTGTTAGTGAGATGCAGTTCCTCACTTCAAACACCTTGTCCATCGCATCCGATTCATCCTGATTGAACACTTTGCTGCCAACGCGAACAGTGTGGAGTTTCTCCAAACCCGTGATTCGCACTCGGTTCACATTCTGCAGCGAGTCATCGCCAATATCCACTGTTTCCAGATTGTTGAATGAGGAGAGATCGAGTTCTGAAAAAGATCCCTCGTTACAGCAATTGTTTGCGAATTGAATGAATCGCACATTCTTATTCAACTTATCAAATTGTTCTTGTGAAGTGATCA
>JAFTJJ010000048.1 GCA_017456465.1 Clostridia bacterium
GTCTTGTGTTTGGTGAAAAGACAAGGGTGTTTAAGGATGTGCATTTTGTGTCATACAGCACTGTTGAGGGAGTGGCAAAAAAAATGGTTGTGTTTGTGGCAGACTCGCTCACAATTGAAAGCAATGTGGGGGCAAAGACTTTTGAGAATGTGTGTGTTGGGGTGACTTTCAAGAAATTCAACGATGCGATCAACTTTGAGATGTTGTTGCACCCATCGCTTATGGGAATTTGAGAACAAGGGGGGAATTTGTTATGTTTGATTTGATCAAAAAGATTATCAAAAAAATCAAGAATTTGATGGGTGAGAACAACGATATTTTTTATATTTGCAACGGGACGGACATTTTGCCAGAAAAGCTCACGATTGAAGAGGAAAATGCTCTTGTGCAAAAGCTCTCAGCGGGAGAGCCTGATGCAAGCGAGGCAAGGTGTGAGCTGATTGAGCGAAACCTCAGGCTTGTTGTTTTCACTGCAGGAAAGTTTGAAAACACAAAGCTGAACATGGAGGATTTGATTTCTGTTGGGACAATTGGGCTCATCAAGGCTGTTTCATCATTCAAAGGTGACAAGAACATCAAGATGGCAACTTATGCATCAAGGTGCATTGAAAACGAGATTTTGATGTATTTGAGGAAAACAGGGAAAGAAAAGAGAGAGGTGTCACTTGACGAGCCTCTTTCATCTGACAGTGAGGGCAACGAACTTCAGATTGCGGACATTCTTGGAACTGACAGTGACATTGTGTCACGGCGTGTGGACAATGACGAAGAAAAGTCAATGCTCAGGCTTGCTCTTGCCGAACTTCCAGAACGCGAGCAGCAAATCATGGACATGCGTTATGGGCTGACAAACCAAAAGGAAATGACTCAGAAAGAAGTGGCTGACCAGCTTGAAATTTCGCAGAGCTATATCAGCAGGCTTGAAAAGAAAATCATGAGCAAGCTCAAAAAGGAAATCAGCAAGTTTGCATGAAAAAACCCGAGGAGTTTTCCTCGGGAATTTGTTTTTTTAAACAAGCATTTTAATTGTTTTGATTGCGTTTTTTTCAAGTCTTGAGACCTGTGCTTGTGAAATTCCAATTTCATCGGAAATTTCCATTTGAGTTTTGCCGGCGTAATAGCGCAAGTAAAGAATTTGTCTTTCGCGTTCGCCAAGTCCATCGATGGCTTCATGCAAGAGAGTGTTTTCAACCCATGAGTCTTCAGTGCACGAGTCTTTGATTTGATCCATGACAAGCAACGAGTCATTATCTTCGCCATAGACGGTTTCAAAGAGTGAGACTGGTTCGGCGATTGCATCGAGGGCAAAAGCAACATCTTTGACTGGCATTTCAAGTCCCATGGCAATTTGATCGAGTGATGGTTCATCATTTTGAGTTTTCATGAGAGCTTCGCGCACTTGAAGTGCCTTGTATGCCACATCGCGAAGGCTTCTTGTGACTTTGACGGAGCTGCTGTCCCTGAGAAAGCGTTTGATTTCGCCAATGATCATGGGAACGGCATAAGTTGAAAATCTGACGCCAACGCTTGTGTCGAAGTTGTCGATGGCTTTCATGAGGCCAATGATTCCGACTTGAAAAATGTCATCGCTGTTTGCTTCCTTGACAGAAAACCTTTGCACAATTGAAAGCACGAGGCGCATGTTGAGCATGATGAATTTTTCCCTTGCGCCATCTTTTCCTTGCTTGATGTCTTCCATGATTTGCATGAGCTCTTTGTTTGTGGATTTTGGGAGCGATGATGTGTCGATTCCGCAAATACAAACTTTGTTTGCCAATTTTTTTTCCTCCTTTTGCTGTTATGTTTGGCCATCGCTGAGGTTTTTATTCAAGAAAAAATTTTTAAATTTAAGGCGATGTAATCAAAGTTTGATTTTGAGAATAAAATAGAGTATGGAAATTACTTTTGAAGACATCAAAAACAAAGAAATAATCAACATTTTTGACGGACGGAAGCTTGGTCATGCGTCAGACCTCACATTTGACAAGCAAACAAGCAGGGTGCTTGGGATTTCTGTGCCTGGAGAAAAGAGGCTTTTCAGGAAAGCCGAGCAAATCTTCATTCCGATTGAGAACATCAAGAAAATTGGTGAGGATGTGTGTTTGGTCAAAATTGCACCTGAGGGGGAGGACGTTCGGAGAGTGTCGCAATCAGACGACCAAGCAAACAGAACACCAAGAGAAGTTTATGCAAGATATAAAAGAGTCGTGGAGAAAGAGAAATAATTGGCTTTTTGATTGATATTTGTGGTTTGTTGTGTTATAATACCACTATATATGGTGGTTAAGTCCATCAAGCATGAAAAAATTGTGATTGGAGAAGATTCAGATGAAATGCATGTTTTGTGGAAATGAAGAAAGCAAAGTTGTTGACTCAAGATCAACAGAAGAAACCAACGCAATCAGAAGAAGGCGTGAATGTTTGGAGTGTGGAAGAAGATTCACGACTTATGAGACAATTGAAATCACTCCAATTTTTGTTGTGAAGAGCACAGGCGAGCGTGAGGCATTCAATCCAAGCAAAATCAAGGCTGGAATCATGAAAGCTGCTGAAAAAAGACCAATTTCGATGCACGACATCGATGTGCTTGTGGCAAACATTGAAAAGACAATTTATAACTCACTTGAAGAAGAAGTTTCAACAAGAGAGATTGGTGAAATGGTCATGGAAGGGCTCAAAAAGCTTGATGAGGTGAGTTACATCAGGTTTGCTGCGGTTTATAAGAAATTCAAGGACATTTCTGCGTTCTTTGAGTTTATTAATGAATTTGAAGATCTCATTAAAAACAAGACCGAAAAGAAATAGCAAAAAATGTTTTTTAAGACTACTTGAGTGTTTTAAGTAGTCTTTTTTTATTGTGTCTTGAATAAATTTGAAGTATGGAAAAGGAAATCAATCTTGTTGACGCGATCAAAAACAAGAATTATGTTGTTGTGTGCATTTCAGAAAGTCTGGGCAGCAAAATTGCAAAAAGGCTTGGGGAGCTTGGAATTGTGAAGCATGCGGTGGTGAGTCTTGTTCATTTGTCCAAGTTTGCCCGCGGAGGGATTGTGCGTGTGATGGAGAGCAATGTGTGTTTGGACACAAAAATTTTGTCGAATGTGAGGGTGCGGGAAGCATGAAAAAGATTCTGTTGATTGGAAACCCAAACACTGGGAAAACCACGCTTTTCAACACCATCACGAGGTCAAACGAGCATGCGGGAAACTGGCACGGGGTGACGGTTGCTGAAAAAACAAAGAAGTTTAAGCACTGTGGAAGCGAGTGTGAGCTTGTGGATCTTCCGGGGCTTTATTCAATTGACACATATTCAGAAGAAGAGCAGGTGGCAAAAAAGTGTTTGGAAGAAAACAGGGAAGAGGTTGTCATCAACATTTGTGATGCAAATCATTTGGCGCGCAATTTGAAGCTCACGCTTGAACTCTTGCACATGGGGGCAAATGTTGTGCTTGCAGTCAACATGGCAAAAGAGCAAAAGGAAATTGACTATGAGGCTTTGGGGATTGAACTTGGTGTTCCTGTCGTTCCAATTGATGCAAGAAAGAAGAAGAGTGCGAAAGTTCTTCTTGATGTTGTTTTGAGTCAAAGCAAGAAAGAAAAGAGCAAAAGATCTCAGCACATTCCAGTGAGTGGATTTCAAAATGCTGATGAAATTTTCAGGCAAATCAAGTTCATCATGAGAAAGGTCAAGAAGGGGGCGAAAGAGCAGAAAGCAGGGCTTTGTTTCATGGACAGAATTGTCACAAACAGGTTTTTGTTTTTGCCAATTTTTGTCTTGGTGATGGGGTTGGTGTTCTTTTTGACTTTTGGACCAGTTGGTGCGTTTTTGTCAGGAATTATCGGTGTTATGTCTGACATAACAGCCGAAAAAATCTTAAGTTTTGTGGGTGTGCATTTGGGTGAAGGTGCAATTTTTGGATTCTTGGAATCTGCCATTTTTGGGGGGCTTTCATCTGTGCTTGAGTTCTTGCCACAAGTGGCACTTTTGTTCTTTTGTTTGGGGGTTTTGGAGGACTCTGGATTTTTGCCGCGTGTTGCCTACATGATGGACGGAAGTTTGAAAAAAGTTGGGCTCACAGGGAGAGCGCTCTTTTCAATTCTCATGGGGTTTGGTTGCACGACAACCGCCATGATGACCACAAGGGGCATGGACAATCCAAAGCTCAAAAAGCGCACGGCGTTTGTTTTGCCTTTCATGAGTTGTTCAGCAAAGCTTCCAATTTTTTTGGTGATTGCTTCTGCGTTTTTTGCTGAGCACAAAGTGCTTGTGATTTTGGGGCTTTATTTTTTGAGCATCATTGTTGGGATTTTTGTTTCGGCAATTTCAGCAAAAATAAGTGCAAACCAAGCAGACAATTATTTTTTGATGGAGCTTCCGAAATACAGATTCCCAAGCATCAAAAAAATCCTTGGTGACACATGGAGGCATGTTTTGTCATTCCTCACAAAAGTGGGGACAATCATTCTGCTTTCAAGCACAGTGATTTGGATGCTCATGTCGTTTTCGCCTTCGTTTGAATATTTGGGGGCGGAAGGAAGTGTGGAAAGAAGCATTCTGGGTGCTTTGGGGAATTTGATTTTTCCACTTTTCCAGCCTCTTGGAATATCTTCTGCAATGACGGTGGTTGCAATTCTCACGGGGTTTGTTGGAAAAGAAATGGTGGTTTCGACCATTGGGATTGTGAACGGTGTGCACGAAGCTGGCATGAGTGTTGCTGAAAGCATTTGTCTTGTGTCAAGTCCAATTCATTTTTCATTTGCTTCTGCTTTGAGTTTTGCGGTCTTTATTCTTTTGTATCCGCCATGCGAGTCTGCATTTGTTGCCACAAAGCGTGAGTTTGGTTGGAAATTTGCAGGGGCAAGTGTTGGGTTTGGTTTTTTGATGGCTTATGTTATGTCATTTGTGGTTTTTCACATTGCGCTTGGGTCAAGGTGGATGATGATTATGCTTGGTGCAATATTGCTTGCAATCATCATTCGTCTTGTGATAAAATTTAAGCATCGTGAAAAACAAAAATCCTGTGAGGTGTGCAATGATTGCAATAAATTATGTGGGAAACACACGAAAGCTCAGCAAAGTGGTTCTTGAGGCTGAGAAAAATTTGAGTTACAGCAATTTCCAAAAACTTCTCAGAAAAAAAGACATCAAGGTGAATGGAAATCGTGTGAGCAGTGATGTGAGTGTTGAAAGTGGTGCGTTGATTGAGGTCTTTGCACCTGACTGGATTATTGAGGGCGAAGGAAAAGCTTTGGCTCTTGATGTCGTGTTTGAAGACAAGAACATTCTTGTTGCAGACAAACCTGCGGGGGTGGAAGTTCAGTCGGTGTCTGACAAGAACAATCTTGAGCGTGCAGTGAATGATTATTTGATGCCAAGTGGAGGGCGAGCAAAAGCCATGCACAGGATTGACAGAAACACAAAGGGTTTGGTGATTTTTGCGAAAAACGAAGAATCTGAAAAAGAGCTTCTTTCAGCCTTCAAAAACCACAAAATCAAGAAGTTTTATGACGCGATGGTTGTGGGTGACATGGAAGGGAACGGAGAGCTTGTGGCTTATCTCAAAACAGACAAAGAAAAAGCCATATCTTTTGTGGTGGGTTCGCCAAAAGCTGGATTTGAAAAAATCATCACAAAATTCAAGGTCACAGGAGAGTTTGGTGACAGAACGCTTTTGGAAATTGAGCTTGTGACTGGCAAAACTCATCAAATTCGAGCGCACATGGCGCACATTGGTCATCCGCTTGTTGGCGACGGAAAGTATGGTGACAACATGACAAACCGCAAGTTTGGCGAGAAAAAGCAAATGCTCCTTGCAAAGAGGTTGGAGTTTGATTTTTCGCCTTCAAGCAAGCTTTATTATTTGAACGGCAAAAAAATTGTCAGCCGTCAGAGTTTGATTTAGATTTGACAAAAATTTATGAATAATTCCTTCCCCCGCAAAGCAAACTAGCAAAAAACAAGGAGGGAATTTTTTTATGTCTTTAAGTTTGACAATACTCACGATTTTGATTTTGCTTGTGATGTTTGGTGCGGGGCAGCGAGTGCTTGATCAAATGCGGCTCAACGACAAGCAAGCGCTTTTGCTTTTGGTTCTCATGGTGATTGGCATCATCATTCCGCCAATTTACATCACGGAGAAATTTTGTTTTTCGATTGGCGGGTTTGTGATCCCATTTGGGATTGCGGTTTATTTGCTTGTGTCTTGTGGTTGGTCAAGAGACCTTTTGAGAGCAATTCTTGGGACTGTTTTGGTGGCTGGGTTTTGTCTTTTGTTCGAGTGGATTTTGCCTGCTGACCCAGAAGAGATGATTGTTGATCCAATGTTTGTTTATGGTGCAATTTCGGGCATTGTGGCATACACACTCGGGCGCAGTCGCAGGAATGCTTTTGTGTCAGCGGTGTTTGGAATCACGCTTTCAATGGTGATTCAATTTGTCATCAATCAAGCATCAGGAATTGCTGAGAGTGTGCTTGGGCTTGGAGTTGGTGGCGCGTTTGGAACGCTGATTGTGGCAGTTCTGATTTCTGTTGCGCTTGCTGAGTTTTTGGGCAGGATGTTTGAGACAGCAAAGCCAGACCAAGAAAAGAAAGAGTTCAACTATGACACGCACACCTATGATTCAGAAAAGAACGGGAAGCTGAGTGTGGCAAAGTCAAAAGATAAACAAGAAAAAACAAACAAAGCGCAAAAGGCAGGTGCGAGATGATGAAAAAAGTTATTTGTTTTTTGAGCATTGCAATTTTGTCAATGTTTGTTCCTTCAAACATCAAGGTTCAGGAATCTGTGAAAGCTGAAAATGCGAGCGAGCCAAGTTATTTCACCATTTATGACGCGGAAGACAAAACCAAAGTTGTTCTCACAAAAGGTGAAGGAGTGGAAGCTGGCGACAAATACATTTCTTCAGACAACAAGATGTATGAGATTGTGGAAGTGGACGAAAAAAACAAGGTGGGTTTTGCAAAGTTCGAGAAAAATGTCGAAATTCCAAAGTACAGAGTGAAGCCAAGAGCGAGTGCAGCAATAAGCATGGCAAGTGCAAAAACTGACAAGGCAGTTGGCATTTATCACACGCACAACGACGAGAGTTATTTGGACGCTGACGGCACGGACAGTGTTTATGGCAAGGGCGGAATCCACGACATTGGAAAGAAGCTCAAAAGCAGTTTTGAAAGTCTTGGGGTGAGTGTGGCTTACAGCGAGAACCTGCATTTGCCTCACAATTCAGGAGCATACACCAGAAGTCAGGTGACTGCGTCAAGTCTGCTTTCAAACAACAACATCCAAGGCCTTTTTGACATTCACCGTGATTCAACACCAAGAAGTGAGTACATCACGAAAGTGAACGGCACACCAATGACAAAAATTCGGATGGTGGTGGGTTCAGCAAACGCGAATTTTGAAGAAAACCAAAATTTTGCTTATGCAATCAAAGGTTATGCTGACGCAGCTTATCCAAACTTCATCAAGGACATTTACATCGGGAAAGGAAACTATAATCAACAGCTGACCCCAAGGGCAATGCTTTTTGAGTTTGGTTGTGAGAAGATTGAAAAAGAATATGCGCTTGCGTCTGCGCCTGTTCTTGCGAAAGTTTTGGATGTGGTTTTGTATGGTTCTGAAAATGCAAGCAATGAGAGCATGGCTGATGTGACTCTTGTGGACGACAATGGAAACCCAAGTGAAAGTGTGGTCATTCAAGGGCTTGCCTATGAAAGTTCAACAGCGAGTCTTGGCACGCTTTGGGCTGTGATTGGTGCGCTTGGATTTTATGCGCTCATCCTTGGAATTGTGTGTCTCGCAAGCAGGGAAGCCAGATTCAAAACCAAGAGGTTTTTCAGCGAGACTTTTGCAGGACTTTTCGGAAAAACAAAGCACAAATCATAAAAAACCATCAGCATTATGCTCTTTGACTCAAAAATTTGTTGATTATTTCAAACAAGTCAGTTATAATATTTGATGAAAATATTGAAACGACTTTTTTGAAGTGATCAGGAGATTTTATGGCAAACTTACCATTGGTGGCAATTGTTGGGCGTCCGAATGTTGGGAAATCAACATTCTTCAACCGTGTGGTTGGAAAGCGCATTTCGATCGTTCAAGACGAGCCCGGTGTGACTCGTGACAGAATTTTTGCAGATGCGGAGTGGTGTGGAAATCATTTCACGCTTGTGGACACTGGCGGAATTGATATGACCAAGGGCGACGAGATTTCAAAGCACATTTTGATCCAAGCAGACATTGCAGTTGACATGTCTGATGTCATTCTTTACATCGTGGACGGAAAGGAAGGGGTGCTTCCTTCTGATTTTCAAGTGGCAGACAAGCTCAGGCGTTCAAAAAAGAAAGTGATTTTGGTGGTCAACAAGCTTGACAATTTTGACGAGACAGCGCTTTATGATTTTTATCAGTTGGGGCTTGGAGATCCAATTGGGATTTCGGCTGAGCAAGCGAAGGGAATTGGGGATCTTTTGGACAAAGTGGTTGAAAGTTTGCCAAAAAAGGTCACAGACAAGGACATGATTGATGACATCACAAGGATTGCGATTGTCGGAAAGCCAAACGCTGGCAAAAGCAGTCTCATCAACAAAATCATTGGAGAAGACAGGGTTATTGTTTCATCAATTGCGGGCACAACTCGTGATGCAATTGATGTGCCTTTCAAGCGTAATGGTCAAAAGTTCACGCTCATTGACACAGCGGGCCTCAGGCGCAAGCGAAGCATTGAAGACGAAAGTGTGGAAAAGTACAGCACTTACAGAACGCTTGACGCGATCAGGCGTGCTGACATTGTGGTGCTTGTGGTTGACATGACTGTTCCGCTCTCAGAGCAAGATGTCAAGATTGCCGCTCTTGTTGCTGATGAAAAGAAACCAATTGTTGTCGCAATGAACAAATGGGATTTGACTGAACAAAATGAAAATGTAAGAAAAAAGCTTGAAGCTGATCTTGCGCGTGACCTTGCGTTCATGCCATATTACATTTCAGTTTATTTGTCAGCGCTCACAGGAAAGAAGCTTGACAAACTTTTTGCAGCAATCGACAAAGCGCTTGAAAACAGCAAGAGAAAAGTTCAGACAGGGCTTTTGAATGAAATCATTCAATCTGCAATCACTTTGACTCCGCCGCCATCCAAGAGCGGCAAGAGGCTCAAGCTCAACTTCATCAAGCAGCTTGATTCTGTTCCGCCTTCTTTTGTTTTGTTTGTGAACGATGTGACGCTCATGTCAGACACCTACAAAAGATACATCGAAAACAACATCAGAAATGCGGTGGATTTCAGCGGAACGCCGATCACAATTAATGTCAAGTGCAAGAGTGAGGAGGATGTCTAATGGTTTGGTGGCATGTGTTGCTTGTTGTTATTTGCTCATATTTGTTTGGAAACATTTCTGTTGCAAGGTTTGTGGCCAAGTCGCAAAACAGTGATGTGACGAAGCTTGGGAGTGGAAACCCTGGGTCAACAAACATTTTGAGAAATTTTGGGTTCAAGCTTGGGCTTTTGAATCTTATTCTTGACTGCCTGAAAGGGTTCATTCCTTCATTTGTGGCATTCAAGATTTTTGGTGACAGTTATTTATATTTATACATTGCAGGGCTTTCTTGCATTATTGGTCACATTTATCCAGTGATTTTCAAGTTCAAGGGAGGAAAGGGCATTGCAAGCATGCTTGGAGTGTTCTTTGCTTCAGACCCACTTGTGGCTCTCATTGTGGTTTTGATTGCAGCGGTGTCTTGGCTTTGCTTTGAGTATGGATCTGTTGCAAGTTTCCTTTGTGTGACAGCTCTCACGGTCTATGAAGGCATAAGGGTCAAAAATATGCTTGAAAATCCAGAGAGTATGGTCATATGTTTGCTGCTTTATGCCATATTCTTAATTACATGGTTTGCTCACCGCGGAAACATTCAGAGGCTTTTGGTGGGCAGAGAAAACAAAGTCAGTCTCATCAAGTCAACAAAGAAAAAAATCAAGCAAGCAAAAAAGAAAGTTGACTGATTTGAAAGAAAAAAAGGAGAGGTTTCATGAAAAATAAGGCAAGTGTTTGGTGTTATGTTTCGGCAGTGATTTGTTACATCACTGGGGCACTTTATTGCTGTTCTCTCATCTTTTTGCCAGTCGCGATTTATTGCTTTGTTTTTGGAAACAGATATCTTCGAATTGCAAAAATCACAGATGCAGAGCTTTCTGTGATTGATGGATTGCTTGTGTCATCAGCAATTTTTGTGTCAATTTTTGCTTTCCCAATTGGGCTTGTTTCAATCGCTCCGGTGCTGATCAGCAGATCAAATGCAACGGTTTCAGACACTCCAAAGTTTGACAATGCAAGCGAGAGAGAGGAAGCAGAGACCGTGAAAGCAGAAGAAGTGGAAGTGACTGAGGCTGCGGAAGAACCAAAATCTCATGGTCTCACTGATGAAGATCTTGAAAAGATTGAGAAGCTCACAGCTTTCAGAAATCAAGGACTTCTCTCGGAAGATGAGTTTGAAGACGCCAAAAGGCAAATCTTTAACAAAAAATAAGAACAATTGATTAAAAATATAAAATTTCAAAACCCAAGGCGGTCTGTCCTTGGGTTTTTTGTTTGCAAATTTTTTTTAAAATGTTACAAAAAGTGTGTAAATTTGCTTGAACTTGGGGGGGGGGGTAATGTAAAATTAAATAAAAATA
>JAFTJJ010000049.1 GCA_017456465.1 Clostridia bacterium
CTTGTTTTAAATGCGGGAAGTTCAACAGTTAAATATCAACTCATTGACATGAACACAGAAAAAGTTCTTGCAAAGGGGCTTTGCGAGAGAATCGGAATTGACGGTCGTCACACACACAAGGCAAACGGAGAGACTTTGAAAAGAGAGCTTGCAATGGCAAACCATTTGGAAGCAATCAAAGCTGTTCTTGCAATCATTGTTGACGAAAAGTATGGTGTGATCTCTGACCTTTCTGAAATTGAGGCTGTTGGTCACAGAGTTCTTCATGGCGGAGAAAAGTTCAAGTCATCAGTTTTGATTACTGACGAAGTTTTGGAGGATCTCAGAGAGTTCATTCCACTTGGACCTCTTCATCAACCAGCAAACATTCAAGGCGTTGAAGCTTGCAAAGCGCTCATGCCAAATGTTCCACAAATTGCTGTTTTTGACACAGCGTTCCATGCAACAATGCCAGCGCATGCGTTCAGATATGCAATCCCAAAAGACGCCTATACAAAGTGGGGTGTGAGAAGATATGGTTTCCACGGAACAAGCCACAAGTTTGTTTCTGCTGAGCTTGAAAAAGTGATGGGGAGACAAGGCAAGTTCATCATTTGCCATATTGGAAACGGTGCATCAGTTTCAGCAGTCAAGAACGGTGAATGTCAAGACACATCAATGGGTTACACACCACTTGAAGGTCTTGTGATGGGATCAAGATCTGGCGACCTTGACCCAGCGATCCTTGAGCGCATCATGAAAGAAACAGGCATGACAATCACAGAAACAATTAATTATCTCAACAAAAAATCAGGACTTCTTGGGGTTTCTTGCGTGAGTGAAGACATGCGTGACCTTGAGACAATCATTTTCTCAGGCGAGCAAAGCGAAAGAGCTGAGGACTGCAAGCTTGCAATTGCGATGCATGCATACAGAGTGAGAAAGTACATCGGATCATATATGGCAGTGCTTGGTGGCTGTGACGCAATTGCGTTCACTGCAGGTGTTGGTGAAAACGGATCAGAGTACAGAGAACAAGTGCTTGAAGGGCTTGAAGGGCTTGGCATCGTTCTTGACAAAAACCTCAACGGAAAGGATTTCAAGCGTGGCGAGAATTTCCTTATTTCTGCGCCTGAATCAAAGGTTAAGGTTTATGTCATTCCAACAAACGAAGAGCTCATGATTGCAAGAGACGCGAAAGAAATTGTGAGCGCACAAAAAAAATAAAAATATAATTGACAAATCGCAAGTGATGATTTATAATACTACTTGCATTTCGAGGGTGAACATGAAGATTGATTTCACGCGGGGGCTGAATGCTCCAAATCAAGAATTCGATTTTGCTTTTGAATGGGAACACGACAAAACAATGTTTGAGAGTGTTCCGCACCGTCCGCTCGCACCTGGAGAGGTGAGGGTGAATTACAAATCTGACGACGAAGGCATCATTTCCGCAAAAATTGAGGTCAGAGTTCCGTTCAAGTTTGTTTGTGACAAGTGTGCAGACGAGTTTGAAAAAAACTTATATCTCGTTTCGGAAGAAAAAATTGAGCCAGATGGTGACGAGGCTGAAGGTTTCACTTATGACAGCAATGGAGAAACAGACATTTCTTTTGTGGTGAGTCAAGTGGTTCTTTCATCGTTTCCACAAAGCGTGACATGTTCGCCAAACTGCAAGGGTTTGTGCCCAGTATGTGGTGAAAATCTGAACTACGACACATGCGATTGCGAAAAAAACAAGACAGGCAAAAACAATCCTTTTGGGGAATTGCTCGGGAAAATACAATAGGGAGGAAGAGACAATGGCAGTACCTAAACATAAAGTTTCAAAAAGCAGAGGAAGATCAAGAGTTGCAAACTGGAAAGCTGGTGTTCCAACACTTGTTGAGTGTCCTCAATGTCATGAAAAGAAGGCAACTCACAGCGCATGTGCAAACTGTGGATACTACGCTGGTGAAAAGAAAGTTGCAGTCAAGGCTGACAAAAAGAAAGAAAACTAAGAAAAAAAAACAAATTTGATTTTTGCAGAATGCGGGAATTTACTGCATTCTGTTTTTTTTGCGTTAAAATAATAAATTTTCATAAAATACATCATTTTGCTTGATATGAAAAAAAAGGGGGGGTAATGCTATTCATCTATGACAGAAGATTAGTTCGCACTTGTGATTTGAGGGGAGAAGGTTGCGCATGCAAAAAAGCAAAATTGGATTGAAGTTTTCAGGGGTTGTTTTTTGATGTTGATTTTTTTTGGTGGATTTTTTATTTATTTTTTCATGCGGTGGTGATGCCAAATTCATATATCATGAGCAATTGAATTGAGGTGATTAGTGATTTTTTCCAAAAAAACTTGCGAATCTTAAGCAAAAACATTCAAGATCATTTGCTGAAATGGGTTTTGGTATTGTATAATGTAGGAGTATAATTATAAGACAATCGTGGGAGTGTGTATTCTTATGAAAATTATTGTTGATGCTTTTGGTGGAGACAATGCGCCTGTTGAGATTGTGAAAGGTGCAGTTGAAGCTGTGAAAAAATTGAGCGATGTTGAGTTGATTTTGACAGGGGACGAGCAGGCAATCAAGAACATTTTGAAAGACGAAAAATATGACGGGAACAGAATTCAAATTGTTCATGCGCCTGACGTGATTTCAAACGACGAATCACCAACGATGGCAATCAAGCAAAAAAAAGAAAGTTCACTTGTGGTTGGGCTTGACATGCTCAAAAATGATGAATCAATTGTTGGCATGGTGAGTGCGGGAAGCACAGGGGCTGTGCTTGCTGGTGGGCTTTTGAGGGTCGGCAGAATCAAAGGCATTCTTCGTCCAGCTTTGGCTCCGCTTCTTCCAAACCTCAAGGGTGGAAAGACACTTCTCATTGACTGTGGGGCGAACATGGACTGCAAGCCACAATATTTGGAGCAATTTGCGTGTCTTGGTTCTGAGTATATGAGAAACATGTTTGGCATTGAGAGTCCACGCGTTGCGATCATTTCTGTTGGGGTTGAGGACAAGAAAGGAAACGCTCAAGTTCACGAGACTTTTGAGCTCTTGAAGAACAATCCAAATGTGAATTTTGTTGGGAACATGGAAGCGAGAGACATGCTTTCAGGTGACTTTGATGTGCTGGTGGCGGACGGTTATGTCGGGAATGTTGCCTTGAAAGCCACTGAAGGCGCGTTTGAAACAATTATGTCTGTTTTGAAATCAGAGATTATGGCATCGGGGCTCAAGGGCAAGATTGGTGGAGCGCTTCTTAAAAATGCATTCAAAAGAATCAAGGAAAGAATGGACTACACTTCTGTTGGTGGATCTCCATTTTTGGGGGTTCAAAAAATTCTCATCAAGTCACACGGGTCAAGCAAGGCAAAGACCATTGTTGCTGCAATTGAGCAAGTGAAGACAATTCACGAAGCTGGGGTTGTGGACAAAATCAAAGCATACAGTGCTTCAGTTTTGGATCAAGGAGAATAGTGAAAAAGTGCAACGCGGCGTGTTTGATTATGAAAAAGTTGAAAAAATAATTGGAATCAAATTCAAGGACAAAAAGTTGCTCCAGACAGCATTCACGCATTCAAGTTTTGCAAACGAGCACAAGGTTGAATCAAACGAGAGGCTTGAGTTTTTGGGCGACAGTGTTTTGGGAGTCGCGGTCACGATGAAGCTTTTCAAGGATTTTTCGCTTTCGGAAGGTGATCTTTCGAAGTTCAGGCAAAAGCTTGTGAGCGAAGAGCCACTTGCGTTTGTTGTGGAAGAGCTTGGACTTGATGGGTTCATTTTGAAGGGCAAGGGCGAGAGCAAAAACAAGGTTGACTCAAAAGCCATCAAAGCGGACTTGTTTGAGGCGATTGTTGGTGCGATCTGTTTGGACAGCGGATTTGAGGCAAGTCAAAGGTTTGTTTTGAAGATGCTTGAGAGTGTGTTCAGGGAATATGGCAAGACCTTGGATTTTGTGGACGCGAAGACCAAGCTTCAAGAAAGGCTTGCCGGAAGCAAAATTTTTTATGACACTCAAAAATTCGATTTATCGGGATTTTTTGAGTACAGATCAGTTGTCAAAATTAACGGTGTTGTGTCAGGCAGTGGGACTGGACACAACAAGAAAACCGCTGAGCAGGAGGCGGCAAAACAGGCACTGCTCAAAATTACGAAAGAATAAGAGGGGTACAGGATTTTGAAATTCAAGAAACTTGAAATTTATGGGTTCAAATCATTCGCTGACAAGCTTGAAGTCAAGTTTGAGTCAGGAGTGACAGCGATTGTTGGACCAAACGGTTGCGGAAAGAGCAATGTTGCAGACTCGATTCGTTGGGTTATGGGTGAGCAATCAGCCAAGTCACTTCGTGGTGGAAGCATGCAAGATGTCATCTTCAACGGAACAGAGGCAAGAAAGCCTCAATCTTTTGCTGAGGTTTCATTATATTTTGACAACACTGACAAGATTTTCCCTTTTGACTACAGTGAAGTTGTCTTTTCAAGAAAGCTTTACAGATCGGGAGAAAGCGAGTATGCAATCAACAAAAACCCAGTCAGGCTCAAAGACATGGTTGATGCGCTCCGTGACGGTGGGCTTGGAAAAGAAAGTTATTGTGTGATTGGGCAAGGCAAGATTTCAGCGCTGCTTTCTGCAAAGCCTGAAGAGCGCCGTGCGGTGTTTGAGGAGGCTGCCGGCATTTCAAAGTTCAAGGCAAAAAAGATTGAAGCCGAGAGAAAGCTTGAGCGAACACGCGAAAACTTGACTCGCATCAACGACATTGTGTTTGAGCTTGAAAAGCAGCTTGGGCCTCTTGCAAAGCAATCTGAGAATGCAAAGAAGTTCCTTGAACTCAAGGAAAAGCTCAAGAGTCTTGAGCTCAACATTTATGTTTATCAATACGACAATGCAAGCACAAGCAAGGCGGACATTCGAACCAAGCTTGAGGGCATCA
>JAFTJJ010000050.1 GCA_017456465.1 Clostridia bacterium
CGCAGATAACTACACAATCAATGTGGTTCCTGGAACACTCACGATCAATCAAATTTCTTATACAGCGCCAAGTGTTGAATGGGAAGTTTCAAATGGAACAATCAAAGCAACTTGGGGCAGTGTTGAAACAATCGGTAATGCGACAGTAAGCTATAAGGTTACACTTTACCGTGATGAAGCGGTGGCTGGATCTTATGAAGGAACAGCTCTTGAAAAAGACTTTACAGCAGAGATTAGAAATGCAGAAACTGCAACTTACACATTCACAGTTGAAGTTAAATCTGCTCAAAGCAACAACGTTGCGGGCGTGACAGCAACATCTGAAGAACTTGATGCAATCAAAGTAACAGTGAATTATGCAAAAGTTGCTGAAAATGGTCAAACAGCTCTTGACAAGAATGCAAATGATGCAATCACTGCTACAATTAACGGTGCAAGTTCTTATGTGATGGTTGAAGGCGAAAGTGCAACAATTACAACAGCGCGCACTGGAACAGGTTATACATTTGCTGGATGGAATGTTGAAGGTCTTGACACAGCAACTGCAACTCTTGCATTTGCAAAAGCAACAGAAAGTGTTGTTGCAACATGGAAGAGAAACGCAGTTTCCCTTGCTGAGAAGACTCTCACAACAACATATGGAACAGCTGGAAGCTTGACATTTGCGGAAGCAACAAATGGATCTGGAAGCTATACTTACTCAATTTCTGATGAAGCAAACTTTGTGTTTGATTCTGCAAACAGAACAATCACAACAAAAGCAACAACACCTGCTGACACTTACAGTGTGACAGTAACAGTGCTTGACACAAAGACAGGTGCAACAACAACAGCTGTGATGACAATCACAGTGACACCAGCAACATTTGTGATCGCAAACGTTGCATGGAATGGAACAACTGCAAACTGGTCAGTTGCTGAAATTGGTGGTGTTGGCGTTGAGTCTTACACAATTGAACTCATGAAGAATGGTTCAGTAATCGAATCTGCAACAAAGACTGGTGTAACAACAACACAACAAAGCTTTGATGCAGAAATCAGAGCTGCTGGAACTGGAACATACACATTCAAGGTTACAGCAATCTCTGAAGACGCTGATAATGTTAACGGAAATAATGCAACATCGTCTGGACTTGCGGCAACTCATGTAACAATGGGTGTTGAAAAGAGTGGCGATGGAGACATCACAGCAAAAATCAATGGTCTTGCAGAATACACAATGATCAATGGCGAAAGCGCAACAATCACAACAGTTCTTGACGGAACAGGTTATACATTTGCTGGTTGGAGCAATGGGGTTACATACACAACAGAGACTGAAGATGATGTAACAACAGTAACTTCAACATTGAGCTTTGCAAAAGCTGCAGAAACAATCACAGCAGACTGGAGCAGAAACGAAATTGCTCTTGCTGAGAAGACTCTCACGACAACATATGGAACAGCTGGAAGATTGACATTTGCGGAAGCATCAAATGGATCTGGAAGCTATACTTACAGAATTTCATCTGTTGAACCTGCAGAAGTGACAATCTCTCTTGCAAGCAGAACACTTTCAACAACAACTGCAACACCTGTTGGAACATACAAGATTACTGTTGAAGCAACAGATACAATCACACTTGACACAGTTGAAACTGAAATGACAATCACAGTGGGCAAGGCAACATTTGCAAACCCAAGCAATCTTGCATGGGATGATGAGAATCTTGGACGTGCAACATGGACAGGAACTCAAACAATTGGAAATGTTGGAATTGGTAGTGATCAAGTGATTTACACTGTTGTCCTCAAGGGTGGTGCATCAGACATCACTGTCACAACAGACAGCACCTACTTCGACTTTGCAAGCGAGCTTGTGGAGAAAGTTGGAACTTATACATTCACCGTTCAAGTGACAAGCACAAATGCAAATGTGAACAGCAGTGCAGTTGTGACTGGCACAGACGAAATCAACACTGTGAGTGTGACAGCCACAGCTGATGTTGATCAAGGATCAGGCACTGCAACAGTAACAATCAACAATAATGGAACAACATATGTTGCAATTGTTGGTGAAACACTTGACCTTGCGACAGAAGTTACTAATTATGCAAAAGCTTATGACCTTGTGACTTGGACAGTTACAAGCGGAACTGCAACTCTTGGTGATGCAAACAAGGCAAATGCAACAGTGAAGATCACTGGAAACACTGCAGTTGCTGTCAAGGCAACATGGAAGGCAGATAACCTTACATTCAGCCCAAGCATGGAAGGCGTTGATTACACCGCAATTTATGGAACAGCTGAATCTTGGGGCTTCAATGCTGCAACAGGTGGTTCAGAAGACTACACATACACAATTGCAAACAGCAATTACACAATTGATTCTGCAAACAGAAAAATTGGCACAAAGGCAACGACAACAGTTGCTCAAAGTGCAACAGTGACAATCACTGTGACAGATAATGTTACAGGAAAAACTGCAACAGGTAATGTTGCAATCAAAGTGAACAAAGCTGCACTCACAGTGACAGCAAACGATCTTGAACTTGTGTTCGGTACAGATTCAGAGAACAGCAACAATGGAATCAAATCATTTGATGGTCTCAAGAACGGCGACACAATCGCAGCAAGTGCAATCACATACACAGTTTCTGGATGGGAAGCAACTTCAAACTTCCACAGAAGTGTTGAAGATTACACAATCACACCAGTGGTTGCAGAACAAGCAAACTACACAGTTTCAGTTGTTGCTGGAACACTCACAATCACAGAAGCAAAACTTGACCCTGCAAGCGGTCTTGCTTGGACGGGTGTGGGAGTTGCAACATGGACAGCTCCTGCTGCAATTGCCGGAATTGGCTCAAGTAATTATATCGTTAAACTTTACAAAGATGGTGAGACTGGCGCAGTTGCAACACATGACGATGTGACAGGCACAACAACATCATTTGCTGATGAAATCAGAGAAAATGGCGCGGGAACATATTACTTCACAGTAACTGCAGTTTCTGCAAATCCAACAAATGTTCAAAATAGTGATGAGTCACTTAAGAACACAACTGGACTTGTTGCAGTTAATGTGACAGTGACAGCAACAAAGACTGCTGGAACAGGCGTTGCAACAGCAACAATCAACAACAATGGAACAACATATGTTGCAATTGTTGGTGAAAGCGGAATCGCTCTTTCAACAAGCATTAATCCATCAGCAGCTTACAGCAGCGTTAAATGGACAACTTCAAGCAATGCAAGCATCACAAACTCAACAAGTGCAACTGATGCAACTCTTGCAGTCAGTGGCAATGAAAATGTAACAGTAACTGCAACATGGACAGCAAAAACCTTCACAGTTACACTCACTGCTGGAAGAGGTATTGATGAAACTAAGTTTGATGGAGCTGGATCTTATGTCTATGGCGACCAAGTAACTGTTTCTGCAGATGTTCTTGATGGATATGATGCAAGCACAATTGTTTGGTCTGGAGATAAGACAGCTGCAACATTCACAATGCCTGCTGCAGATGTTGAAATGAGTGCATCTGCAACTCCATTCACATATCACCTTGTGTTTGAAGAAGAGAATAACACTAATGACACAGATGTTGCTGACAAGACATTCACAGTTGAAACAGTAACATTCTCACTCAGTGAAGTTCCAACCAAAGCTGGTTATGACTTTGCTGGATGGTTCACTGCTGCAACAGGTGGAACACAAGTGACACAAGTTGCGAAAGGAACACATGATGACATCACTGTTTATGCTCATTGGACAGCAGAAACTGTCACAATCACAGCTATTGCTGGTGTGAAGGTTGAACTTCGCAATGGAAGCGGAACAGTGACAGGCACAACAAATGGCGCTGTGACAACATTCACAGGTGCTCTTTCTGGAGCATATGAAATCTGGGCATCTCCATATGTTGTTAACGCAACAGGATCATCAGATCTTCTTAAAGTTGGAACAGTGACAGTTGTGAACAACAACAAAAATGCTGTTGAAGCAACAATCACATATGTTGAAGAAGACATTGTTCGTGACGGAAGCATTGATTCTGTCACATACGAAACAATCACAGTTGGTTCAGGATCAATCACAGTTGGAACTGATCTCAGTTATCCAATGATTGTTTCTGGTGCAACAGTGAAAGCAAGCGTTACACTCAAAGCAGGTTACAACACATCAGAAATTGCTTGGGTGAATGCAACACAAGTCGAAAATGACAAATCAACTGCAACATTCACAGTTCCATCTGGTGGTGTTCAGGTATCTGCAAAAGCGGACAGCATTTTGATTGAATCTCCACAATACAAGACAGGAGTTTATGGTCAAGATTACAGCTGGACACTCAAAACACCAACATCACCAACAGGTGTAAACTTCACTTATGCAATAAGCGGTGGAACACATGCTGCGAAATTCAGTTTGAATGGAACAACAATTTCAACATCTGAAACATTGGCTGTTGGAACTTACACATTCAATGTTCTTGTGAAGGCTTATAGTGGAGACACAAGCAATGAAGACAACTACACAGGTGCAAACACAACAGTAACTGTGACTGTGACAATTTCTGCAAACACATTTGATGTGCCAACAACAAATACATTTGTTGCAAATGACACAAACAGTGACGGCACATTTGACACCCTCGAAGCAACATGGAACGCTGTTGCATCAATTGGAGGAATTGATCCAACATACACTGTAATTGTTTACAGAGGAACAAATGAAGTTACAAGACAAACAGGAATTGTTGGAACAACAGCAATATTCAATGCTGAATTCAATGCTGACATCATTGATCAAGCTGGAGCTTACACATTCAAAGTTATTGCAGTATCTTCAGATGCAGACGTAAACAGCAGTGCTGCATCAGCAAGCTCAACTGCGATCAATGCTTACACTGTGACAGTAACTAGAGACACAACAAGCATTGATTCAGTTGTAATCACAAACAACAATTCAACAACATATGTTGCAATTGCTGGAGAAGAAGTGACTGTGACAGCAACAGCAAAAGCAGGTTACACATGGGGAACATGGGACAATGGCGAAAATGCAAATCCATACACATTCACAGTGTCTGCAAATGTAAGCCTCAAGGCAAGTGCAACTGCTGACACAGACACAGTTTATAAAGTTGAAGTTTATGTTCAAGACACAGCTGGAGCATATCCTGCAACAGCAAATAAGACAATTTCATACACAGGAACAACAGCAGAACCTGCATCAATCAATTATGCTGATGCGCTCGAAAAAGCTGGTTATGCAGCTGCTGGATTCACAAAGAACACAGCACATGCAAACACTGTTGACAATGTGGCAATTGCTGGTGATGGTTCAACAGTTCTTAAAGCTTACTACACAAGAAACAAATTTGCTGTGACCCTCAACAAGGGAACAGGCATTGCAAGCGTGACTGGAGCTGGTTCATACTATTACGGTGCAACCGTAAGCGTAAGCGCGACAGCTGCTGCTGGATACAACGCTTCAACAATTGTTTGGTCTGGAGACAAGACATCTGCAAGCTTCACAATGCCTGCAAGTGCAGTAACAATGACTGCAAGTGCAACAGAAACACAACTCACATGGGCTGATCAAACATTCAGTGGAACATATGGTGAAACCCATGTATGGACAAACTTTGTTCTTCCAACAAATGGAAACGCAAATGAGACATACACATATGCATTCAGCAACACAGCATTCTCATTGAACAACAACAAAGCTTTGGTTGTTGCTTCTGATATCGGTGCTGGAACATATGAATTCACAGTAACCGCAACAGCTTCAACTAACGCAAACAAGATGATTAATGTGACTGTGACAATCGAGAAAGCGGATCAAACAATCACAGTGACTGGTGCAACGGGCCTTAAATATAATGGTTCAGCACAAACACTTGTGACAGTGACAGGACTTAAAGAAACACCAACATTGTCTTATACTGGAGCATACACCAACATGGCTGGAAATGTGACGGCATGGACAGCTGCTGCGACAGCAACAAATGCTGGTACTTATAAGATTAGAGTAACAGCCGCTGAGACAGCAAACTACAATGCTGTAACTTCAGCTGAAGTGACAGTAAGTATTGCAGCAAAAACAGATGCAGCAGTCATAATCACAATCGACGACGATGATTTCGTTTATGACGGAAATGTCAAGAGTCTCGATGAAGATAGGATTAGTGTTACAATCGGCGACAGTGCTGTTGACTACACAATCAATTCTGGTCGTGAGGGAACAAATGCTGGAACATTTACACTTAATGTGACAATTAATTCAAACAATTACTATGGCAAAACAGCAACTCAAACTTGGAGTATTGCAGCTGCTAAGTACACAACACCTGCAAGTCTTGCATGGACACTCGGAGTTGCAAGCTGGACACCTGCAACACGTCAAATAATTGGAGATCATACTGTTGCGCATTATCTTGTTCAACTTCTTGATTCAAACAACACACCTGTTGCAATTTGGGTTGGTGGAACAAACAAGGGAACAAGCACAACAACAACATCAAATACATTTGACTTTACTGAAAGCATCAGAAAAGCAGGAGCTGGAACATACAAATTCACAGTTCAAGCAATTGCTCCAAGTGGACAAGAAAATGTCACAAGCAGTGCAACTGCAACATCTTCTGCTCAATATGCTTACAGCATCAATGTGACACCAGGAACAGGAATTACTTCTGTCAAAGTTGACAACAACAATTCAACATCATATGTTGCAATCAAGGGTGAAAGTGTGACTGTGAGAGCAACAGTGAAAACTGGATATGCATGGAGCAAGTGGAGCAATAATGCAACAGCAAATCCATACACATTCACAGCTTCTGCAAATGTAAGCCTCACAGCAAGTGCTTCACTTGACAGTTATACAATTACTTATGATCTTGCTGGTGGAACAGTTGCGATAGCAAACCCAGAATCTTACACTGTTGAGACCGCAAGCTTCACACTCAACAATCCAACAAGAAATGGTTATACATTCGCAGGTTGGACAGGAACAGGAATTTCTGGAACATCAACAAGTGTGACAATTGCCAAGGGCTCGACTGGAACCAGAAGCTATACAGCGACATGGACAGCAGAGTCATATGCAATCACATATGATCTTGCTGGTGGTTCACTTGAGAGTGGAAAGACAAACCCAGCATCTTACACTGTTGAGACCGAAAGCTTTACACTCAACAATCCAACCATGACAGGTTACACATTTACAGGTTGGACAGGAACAGGCTTAAGTTCAGCAACAATGACAGTGACAATTGCCAAGGGTTCAACTGGAAACAGAAGCTATACAGCGACATGGACAGCAAATAAAATTTCACTTGCTGAGAAGTCTGCAACAACAACATATGGAACAGCAGTAAGCTTGACAGTTGAAGCGACAGGGGGAACTGGAAGCTATCAATACATGATTAGAGGAAAAAATCCTTCAGAAGCGACAATTACTCTAATGGGCAATGTAATTTCAACAACAAGCGAAACACCTGCTGGAACGTACAAAATTACTGTATATGCAGAAGATATGATAAGTGGCGAGGACGCCACTGCTGAGATGACCATCACAGTGAACGCAAAGAATACTGGATTGACAATTTCTGCAACGCTTCCAACATTCACTTATGATGGACAAGCACACAGTGTGGGAACTGGAAATGTTTCTGTTGTCTTGAAAGACGGATCAACAACAATTGATTCATCTAAGTACACATTTGCTGTGGCAGCATCAACTGCAAGCAATGGTGCAATAAGTGCAACAAATGCAGGAACATATAGGGTGACAATCACTGTTTCTGGAAACTACAGTGCAAGTGCGGACTTCACATGGACAATCAACAAAGCTAAGTTCGCGACTCCGACAAACCTTGCGTGGTCAAACGGAACAGCAAGTTGGACAGGAACGAGAACAATTGGTGGTGTGACAGGAAATTATCAAGTTGCTCTCAATGGAACAATTATTGAAACAATTTCAGGAACTTCTATTGATTTGACAAACAATATTAAGGCTGCAGCTGGAACATATACATTCTCTGTGACAATCATCAGTTCAGACACAGACAATGTTGAAAGCAGTGCAACTGCAACATCTTCTGCACAATACACTTACAGTGTAACTGTGGCAGCAGGAACAGGAATTACTTCTGTCAAGATTGACAACAACAATTCAACATCATATGTTGCAATCAAGGGTGAAAGTGTGACTGTGAGAGCAACAGTGAAAACTGGATATACATGGAGCAAGTGGAGCAATAATGCAACAGCAAATCCATACACATTCACAGCTTCTGCAAATGTAAGCCTCACAGCAAGTGCAACAGCCCTCACATTCAATGTGACAGTTAACCAATTTGTGGTTTATGGAAGTTCATCAACTCTTGCATCAAGTGGAACATCAGTTTGGCTCGATGCTGCAGGTGGAAACACTGCGACAAGGGGAGACATTTTCCCAAGCCTTGTTGGTGGAACAATCACAGTAAACAATGGATCGCTTTCAACAAGCTCAACCACACACACTGTGACTGGAACAACTGATGCAGGAACAGCAATCGTTGCGACTGCAAACACAGGATTCACATTTGTTGGTTGGTTCACAAAGAACATTGGAGACTACACAGCTGACAATGTTGGAACTCCAGCAAGCGAAAGCAATCCTTATGCTGTGAATTATGCAAACAATGGTCTCGTTCTTTACGCACTCTTTGAGGCAAACACTTACAATGTGACAGTTAATTACAATGGTGGTGGAATCATTGATTCAAGCAACAACATTGTGGAAACTGCAAGCAACAAGACAGCGTCTGGACTCATCTATGGTGTACATTACAACATTGATGACATTTGGGGAACACCATACCGCAGAGGTTACAGTGCAACTGGTCTTGGAACAAGCACAACAACAGCGACATACCTTGATGACGACAAATCAACAACTGGTGATGTTTACAATGTGACATCAACAAATGGTGGAGATCCTGTGACACTCTATGTTGTTTGGGCTGAGCAAGCCGTTTGGGTTGACGCATTCACAAGTGCTGGAAAAGTTGACCGCACATTCAATGACGGAATCAACTACTTTGCAACCATGGATTTGGCTCTTGCTGCAATCAATGCATCAATCACCAATAATTCAAGTGATGATGCAAGCGTATTCAACATTTATGTGAAGGATTCAGCGACAGAATCTGCTGCAACAATTACTGAAGCAGCAATCCCAGCCACAGAAGCAACTTACAGAATTGCTTCTGGAAACACAATCAACTTCATGGAAGGAACAATCTTTGTGAAGAGTAGTGATGTGACATTCACAATCGAAGGAACTCTCAGCATCAATAGTGGTGTGACATTTGATCTTTCTGGATCTGTTGGAACACTCTTCAATGTTGCAAACGGTGGAAAACTCATCATGGGTGAAGACACAACCCCTGATGACACGACAGACTCTGCGTATGCTGGACCAACAATCACTGGTGCAAATGCAGCTGGAACAGCAACCGAGATGACAGGCACAGGTGCTTACCTCATCAATGGTGTGAGTGGATCAACAATTGAGATCTATGGAACAACATTCTCATGGATCAGCACTGACAGTGGTGTCATCCGTTCAACTGACGGAACACTCAAAGTCAAAGGTTGTACGTTCGAAAGCAACACTGGTGACAACATCACTGTTGACGGAGCGACAGCATAAGTCATGATTTTGAAGACATAATTCAAGCACATTGCTAAAATTTAATCACAAACAAGAAAAAACATTATCCCTGAGTGATGGAAAGTGTTTGGAGTTCAGGAACCAACGCTTTCCACCGTTTGGGGGGAAGTTGAGTTTTGGGAGTGATTGAAGGGGGAGAATTATAGTTTCAAAGAAAAAGCAAAACAAAATTTGAAAGGATCGCATGGATCATTTGATTGGTTCATGCGATCTTTTTTTGTGGCAAAAGGTTGGAGAATAATAAATGTTTTTCAAATGAAAAACTTTACAACTCGTGGCACTTGTGATAAACTATGTGAAAAATCAACCAACCGTTGTGGAGGCAAAAAATATGAAATCATACAATCCAAGCGAAATCGAGCCAAAGTGGCAGGCTTATTGGGACGCAAACAAAACATTCAAGACTGATGTTTGGGATTTTTCAAAGCCAAAATTTTATGCTCTTGACATGTTTCCTTATCCATCTGGAGTGGGGCTTCATGCAGGTCACCCAGAAGGTTACACAGCAACGGACATTGTTGCAAGAATGAAAAAGATGCAAGGTTTCAATGTTTTGCATCCGATGGGGTTTGACTCATTCGGGCTTCCTGCTGAGCAATTTGCAATCAAGACAGGAAACCATCCTGACGGATTCACACAAAAGAACACTGAGACTTTTGTCAGGCAGCTCAAGATGCTTGGGTTTGCCTATGACTGGGACAGACAAGTGTCAACATCTGATCCAAGTTATTACAAATGGACACAATGGATTTTCAAGCAGCTTTTCAATGACGGGCTTGCAAGATGTGTTGAAATGCCTGTGAACTGGTGCGAGGAGCTTGGCACAGTTCTTGCAAACGACGAGATCATTGACGGAAAGTCTGAGCGTGGGGGGTTCCCAGTGGTCAGAAAGAACATGCGTCAATGGGTGATTGACATTCCGGCTTATGCAGAGCGTCTTCTTGAGGGGCTTGAGACAATTGACTGGCCAGAGTCAACAAAAGAAATGCAGCGCAACTGGATTGGAAAGAGTGTTGGTGCGCATGTGGATTTTGCTGTTTCTGGAACAAGTGAAAAGTTCACAGTTTTCACAACAAGATGTGACACATTATTTGGTGCGACTTATTGTGTGCTTTCTCCTGAGCACCCACTTGTGGAAAAGATTGTGTCGGCAGAGCAAAAATCTGCTGTTGAAGAATACAAAAAGATTTGTGCAAGCAAGTCTGATCTTGAGCGCACAGAGCTCAACAAAGAAAAGACTGGAGTTTTCACAGGAGCTTATGCTGTGAACCCAGTGAACGGAAAGAACATCCCGATCTGGATTTCTGACTATGTTCTTGTGACATATGGAACAGGTGCGATCATGGCTGTGCCTGCGCACGACGACAGGGACTATGCTTTTGCAAAGAAGTTTGGACTTGAGATCATTCCTGTTCTTGAAGGCGGGGACATTTCAAAACAAGCATTCACTGAGGATGGCGTGCACATCAATTCTGGTTTCCTTGACGGAATGGGCAAGGAGGAAGCAATTGATGCAATGATCAAGTGGCTTGAAGAGCGTGGGCTTGGAAAGAAAAAGATTAATTATCGTCTTCGTGAGTGGATTTTTGCAAGGCAGAGATATTGGGGAGAGCCAATTCCAATTTTGCATCTTGAAAATGGTGACCAAGTTGCGCTTTCTGACGAAGAGCTTCCACTCATTTTGCCAGAGCTTGAGAGTTATGCACCAAGCAAGACAGGTGAAAGTCCACTTGCGCGTGCAACTGACTGGGTGAATGTGACCCACAATGGAATGAAAGCAAAGCGTGAGACAAGCACAATGCCTGGAAGCGCGGGGTCAAGCTGGTATTTCCTCAGATACATTGATCCACACAACGACAAGGAAATTGCTGACAAAAAACTTTTGGAGCACTGGATGCCTGTTGACCTTTACATGGGTGGGCCAGAGCATGCGGTTGGACATCTTTTATATGCAAGAATGTGGAACAACTATCTTTTTGACAAGGGAATTGTGCCAGTGAAAGAGCCTTTCCAAAAGCTTGTGCATCAAGGAATGATTCTTGGCGCAAACGGAATCAAGATGGGCAAGCGTTTCCCTGAGTTTGTGGTTGATCCAAACGATGTTGTGAGAGACTATGGTGCGGACACTTTGAGGCTTTATGAAATGTTCATGGGGCCAATTGAAGCATCAAAGCCATGGAATGCGGGCGGTGTTGCTGCAGCAAGAAAGTTCCTTGATCGTGTTTGGAGAATTTTTGAAGACGGAAATATTGTTGTGGATGAAAACGACGGCAGCCTCAAGGCTATTTATCACGAAACTGTGAAGAAGGTTACTGAGGATTTTGAAAGTCTTGGATTCAACACTGCAATTTCACAAATGATGATTTTTGTGAATGAAGTTTACAAACAAAAGAGGCTTCCTCGTGAGTATGCTGAGGGATTTGTGAAACTCATTTCACCAATTTGTCCACACATGGCAGAAGAACTTTGGAGTGAGGCATTGGGGCATGGTGGTTCAATTGCAAACGAGTCTTGGCCAACATTTGACGAGTCTGCGCTTGTGAAAGACGAAATTGAAATGCCAGTGCAAGTTTTGGGACGCGTTCGTGGAGTGATCAACATTTCTGTGGACGCAACTCAAGATGAAGTGGTGAAAATTGCACTTTCAAATCCTGATGTTGCAAAATATGTGACAGGTGAGCCAAAGAAAGTGATTTATGTGGCTGGCAGAATTTTGAACATTATTGTTTAAGAAAATAATCAAAAACAAAAAGACTAGCAAATTGCTAGTCTTTTTTATGTTCTCATGGTTTATCCATTTTAATCCTTTTCAACCCTGCCTGTGAGAGAGCCAGAGTCAGAAAGTCCTGGGAAATTGTTTTGCCTCAGAGCTTCAAACAAAATGATCCCAACGCTTGTTGCAAGATTGAGGCTGCGGGTCTCGGTTTTCATTGGGATGCGGATGCAGTGGTCATAATTGTTTTTGAGAATTGTTTCAGAAAGGCCATAAGACTCTTTCCCGAACACAATGCAACAATCAGGTGGGAAGTTTGCATCTGTGTGTGATCTTGGAGCTTTGGTGCTTGCAAAGAAAAATGGCACATCCTTGAACATCTCTTGAATTTCTGCAAAGTTTTCCACAACCTTCACAGTGCTGTATTCAAAATAATCAAGGCCAGCGCGTTTGTAATGTTTGTCATCAAGCTGAAACCCAAGAGGTTTCACAAGGTAAAGTTCACAGCCAGTTGCTGCGCAAGTTCGCATGATGTTTCCAGCGTTTTGTGGAATTTCTGGTTCAACAAGACCAATTCGGATCATAAAGTTATCTCCTTTTTCAAGGAAAATTAAAGCAAATTTGCGTTTTTTTGTCAAGCGAACACAAAAGAGTGAGATTAAATAATATATTAAGTGTATGGAGAAAAAAATTATTGTTTGTAAGTTTGGCGGCTCAAGCGTCAAAAAAGAGGGGATTGAACAAAACATCAAACAGATTGTTGAAGAAAATCAAAATCGGCGAATAATTGTTGTTTCTGCGCCTGGGAAAGCCCAAAAGAAAGACAAAAAGGTGACAGATTTGCTTATTTCTGCATTTTTGGAGCAAAACAAGTTTGATTTTTGGATGAATGAAGTCCAAAGCGTGTTTGAAGATTTGATTTTCAGACTCAAAGTTGATTTTGATGTGGAATGTGAAATCAGAAAGATAAAGCGGCATTTTAGGCTTTTTAAAAGCAAGTCCTATTTGTTTTCGCGAGGAGAATATTTGAGCGCAAAAATTTTTGCCAAGTATTTGGATGCAAAGTTTGTTGATGCGGCAAAGTTGATCAAATTTTATTCGAATGGAAAAATCAACCCCAAAACTTATGACAAAATCAGAAAGCTTGGAAAGAGGGGTGAGAGAGTTGTCATTCCGGGGTTCTATGGCTCAACAATTTTTGGGAAAATCAAAGTGATGAGCAGGGGTGGATCAGACATCACTGGTGCAATTTGTGCAAGGGCATTGACAAATTCGGTTTATGAAAACTGGACGGATGTTGATGGATTTTTTGAAGACAACGAGAGTGCAATTGTCATTGAAAAAATGAATTATGATGATATGAAATTTTTGAGTTTTTTTGGTTCAAGTGTTGTGCACTCTAAATGTGCAAACATTTGCGAAGAATCAAAAACAATTTTGAAAAACACTTTCAACAGAAGTGCCATGGGTACGACAATTTGCAAAAATGTTGACTCCGTGAGCTTTGGGCATGCGACAAGAAGTTGTGTGGAGTTTTGTTTGCAAAACACAAAACAAAATCAGAAAATCATAAAAAAGCTCAAGGGTGAGATCTTATTCAGGCAAGTTGTTTTGGGCAAATTATTCATTGGAATTGTCTTTTCAAAAGGTTATTCAAGTGAGCGGAATGAAAAGAAATTGCAAAAAGCTGCATTTTGTGTGCGAAATGTTGATGTTGATGCCTACATTTTGCAAAAAAGCAATCAAATTCAAGCAATTAAAAAAAAGCACGAGCATGCGCACATTATTTTAAATGATGGGAACAGGTGGGTGTTTGTTGAGGAAAAAGTTTAACTTTGTGTTTATAAATATTAAAAATTTAATGTTTGGAAAATATAAATATGTATATTTTTATGAAAATTTTTTGATTTGAGGTTTTGTTTGACAAAAAAAGTGCATCGAACTTATACTTAAACAAAGGAGAGCATTATGGGAATCGAAAAAATTGTTAAATTGCAAAGAGAGTTTTTTGACACTCATGCAACTCTTGACTACAGGTTTAGAATTGAGGCATTGAAAAAGCTCAAAAAAGCCATTGAAGAAAATGAAAACAAGATTGCTGCAGCGCTGAAAAGTGATCTTGGGAAAAGTGGCTTTGAAAGTTTTATGTGTGAAGTGGGGATGACCCTCTCTGAGCTTTCATTCATGATCAAAAACCTCAAAAAACTCATGAGAAAAAAGCGAATTTCAACACCGATCATGCATTTTCCAGCAAAAAGTTATCAAGTTCCAAGTCCAATGGGTGTGGTGCTCATCATGAGTCCATGGAACTATCCATTCATGCTGGCACTCGAGCCACTTGTGGATGCAATTGCTTCAGGAAATACGGTGGTTTTGAAACCAGGGTCATATGCAGCAAACACTTGCAAAGTTATTAAAGAAATTATTTCTGCTGTTTTTGAAGAAAAATATGTTGTGGTTGTTGAAGGTGGAAGAGAAACGAATCAAGCACTTCTTGATCAAAAATTTGACTATATCTTTTTCACTGGCAGCAAGTCTGTTGGTGGGGTTGTTTTGGAAAAAGCCGCAAAAAATCTCACACCAGTTACTCTGGAGCTTGGAGGGAAAAGTCCTTGCATTGTGGACAAAACAGCCAATCTCAAACTTGCAGCAAAGCGAATTGTTTTTGGAAAGTTTTTGAATTGCGGGCAAACTTGCGTTGCACCAGACTATTTGCTTGTGGAAGAGTGTGTGAAAGACACACTTGTCAGAAACATTGTTGAAGAAATTAGGCTTCAATTTGGCACAGAACCACTTGCAAACAAGGATTATGGAAAGATCATCAACAAAAAGCACTTTGACAGGCTCACAGGGCTGATCAAGGGCGAAAAAATTGTAATTGGTGGAAAAAATGATGGCGAGCAAAGAATTGAACCAACTGTTCTTGATGGGATTCATGTTGGCAGTCCTTGCATGCAAGAAGAAATTTTTGGACCA
>JAFTJJ010000051.1 GCA_017456465.1 Clostridia bacterium
GTTAAGCTCAACTGCCACGCTCACAACAATCAGCATTCCAGTTGCTGTGAACGCATTCAAAAGTCCAAGTGAACCTCCAAGCACAAGTTCAAACACAATGTTTGGAACAACGGCAAGGAACGCAAGGAAAATCGCACCAAAAAGTGTTATTCTCTTTGAAACTTTTGAAAGATATTCAGTGGTTGGTTTTCCAGGACGAATTCCAGGAATGAAACCACCATTTTGTTGAATATTCATACTTACATCTGCTGGATTGAACTGAATCTGAGCATAGAAATATGCAAAGAATATAATCAACAAGCTGACAAGTATGCTGTAAAGAACAGTTCCTGCCCCAAGATAATTATACCAGAAATCTGCGAACCAACCATCACCAGGTCCAACTCCACAGAGCTGCATGATTATGCTTGGGAAAGTAATAATTGCTGTTGCAAAGATAATTGGCATCACACCACTTGCATTAACTTTCATTGGAATGTATGAAGATTGACCACCATACATTTTTCTTCCCTTAACCTGCTTTGCGTATTGCACAGGAATCTTTCTTTCTGCGAGATCCACAAACACGATGAGTGCAAACAGAACAAACGCAAGAGCCAAGAATCCCAAAAGTTCCCAAATAGCAGTTGTAACACCAGCAAAAATTTGTGAAATTGAGTTAACAATACCAAGACCAGCTGTTGAAATAATACCAACAAAGATAATGAGTGATAACCCGTTTCCAACACCTTGTTCAGTGATTCTGTCACCAATCCACATCGTGAGACATGCACCAGCAACCAAAATCACAATAATCATCACAGCGACAAGCCATTTCAGATTTTCACCAAAAATAGGAGCAATGTATTCATCACCAAAGCCGAGCACAATGCCCACACCTTGAACAATTGCAAGAACAAGAGCGACTATTTTTGTGATAAGGTTGATTTTTTGTCTGCCTTCATCACCTTGCTTTGAAAGTCTTTCGAGTGCTGGAATTCCAACAGTCAAAAGTTGCACGATGATTGAAGCATTAATATAAGGTGTTACACCAAGAGCAAAGAAAGCACCGTTTGCAAGCGCACTACCAGTCACAGCATTCAACAGTCCAAGAAGACTGTTTGTGTTTTCAGAGAAAACTTCACTGTAAACAGCATAATCAATGCCAGGGATTGGCAAGTAGCATCCCAAACGATAAACCAAAAGAAGCAATATCGTAATAAGAATTTTCTTTCGTATATCTGGATTTTTAAAAGCGCTTCCTATTGTCTTAAACATTATTCCACCTCTACGCTTCCACCTGCAGCTGTGATCTTGTCAATAGCTGATTGTGTGAATTTTGCAGCTTTTACTGTCAAAGCCTTTGTGAGTGTTCCATTTCCCAAAACCTTGAGACCATAAGGCTCAACCTTTGAAATAACACCCTTTGTTTTGAGCATGTTTGCACTAACAACTGTGCCAGCATCAAATTGCTCAAGCACACTAACATTGATTGTTGTGTAAACCTTTCTGAAGTTGTTAGTAAATCCACGCTTTGGAAGTTGACGGATAAGAGGCATTTGTCCACCTTCAAATCCAGGTCTAACACCACCACCACTACGAGCGTTTTGTCCTTTATGACCTTTACCAGAAGTTTTACCTGTTCCTGATCCAATACCACGACCAAGTCTCTTGTTTGACTTGGTTGAATTTGGTGCAGGAGATAATTCGTGTAATTTCATGACTTATTCCCCTCTCCTTACTTAATTTCAGTCACTTCAACCAAATGCTTAACAACAAAGATCATTCCCCTTGTTGCAGCGTTGTCTGGTTTTACAACTGTTTGATTGATTTTGTTAAGCCCAAGAGCTGTAAGAGTTTTGATTTGTTTTTCAAGTCTTCCACTCTTGCTCTTTACAAGCTTGATTTGAAGTTGTGGTCCTTTAACTGCTTTTTTTGCAGGAGCAGCCTTCACTTCAACAGGAGCGACTTCAACCTTAACTTCTTCAACAACTGGAGCTTCAACTTTTGCAGCAGCCTTTGGAGCTGTGGCTTTTTTTGTTGTTGTTGCTTTTGTTGTTGATTTAGCTGTTGTTGTCTTAGTTGAAGATGTAGAAGCCTTCGCTGCAGAAGTTGTCTTCTTTGCAGTTGCAGCTGTTTTTGTTGTTGTCTTTTTTGTTTCTGCCATAATCAACCTTCTCCTTATCTAATTTCATCCACTGATTTGCCACGAAGAGCAGCAATTCTTTCAGCGTTTCTGAGTTTTGTCAAACCATCGAAAGCGGCTTTAACACAGTTCACTGGATTGTTTGAACCATAGAGCTTTGTTGTGATATCTCTCACACCAGCAAGGTCAACAACGTCACGAACTGCACCACCTGCGATAACTCCATTACCTTCTTTTGCAGGCATCATGTAAACTTTTGTTGTTTCAAAAACACCTACAACTTCGTGTGGGATTGTTGTTCCATGAAGATCAACTGAAACAACATGCTTTTTTGCATCACTTGTTGCTTTTTCAATTGCAAGAGTAACTTCGGCAGCTTTTCCCATGCCAATGCCAATCTTACCATTTCTGTCACCAACAACCACAAGGGCGTTGAAACGCATTTTTCTTCCACCTTTAACAGTTTTTGAAATGCGGTTAACAGCAACCATTTTTTTGTCAAAACCATCACTTGGTTTTTCATTTTTGTTGCCTTGATTTCTCTTGAAACCTCTTGGCTTTCTGTTTTCTCTTTCAGTTCTTGCAGGTTTTTCAGCGCCAACTTCTGCTTGCACTGGAGCTTCTGCAACTTCTGTTACATTTTCAAGTTCTGCCATTTCGATTCCTCCTAAAACTCAAGACCTGTTGATCTAGCACCTTCTGCGAGTTGTTCAACTCTTCCAGTGTAGATGTATCCACCACGGTCGAATACGACTTTTTTGATTCCAAGCTCAAGAGCGCGTTTTGCAATTGCCACACCCACTGCATAAGCTTGTTCTTTTTTGTTCTTTCCAGCCAATTCTTTTGCAAGACCCTTTTCAAGTGATGATGCACTTGCAAGAGTTTTGCCGTTGCTGTCGTCAATAATTTGTGCATAGATATTGGTCGTAGAACGATATACATTCAATCTTGGTCTTTCGCTGTTTCCAACAAGAGTATATCTGATTCTATCATGTTTTGCTTTTCTTTCTTTGTTCTTATTAGCTTTTACAAACATATCTTTGCTCCTTATTTCTTCTTAGCGCCTTTCTTGATTTCTTTCATGCGTACAGTTTCATTTGTGTAATGAATTCCATATCCATGATAAGGCTCGACTGGCTTGATTGCTTTGATGTCAGCAGCGAACTGACCAACTCTTTCTTTGCTGATTCCACTTACAACGATTTCAGTAATGCTTGGGCAAGTCACAGCAAGTCCCTCTGGAATGTCAACATTCACAGGATGAGAGAAACCAATGTTCATCACAAGCTTGTTTCCCTTAACTTCAACTTTGTAACCGACACCATTAACTGTAAGAGATTTTGAATATCCATCAGTAACACCCTTAACCATTCCAGCAATGAGCGCTCTGTAAAGGCCGTGCTTAGCTTTTACTGTTGGCTCTTCAGAAGAACGAGTAAGAACTACTGTTGTCTTTCCTTCATTTTCCTCTTTTGTAAGAGTAATGCAAGAATCCATATATTGTCTGAGTGATCCTTTTGGACCAGCAACAACAACATAGTTGTCAACTGTTACATCAACTGTAACATTTGCAGGAAGTGCAATTGGAAGTCTTCCGATACGACTCATAATTCCTACCTCCTACCAGATATAGGCAAGCACTTCGCCGCCAATTCCGAGTTTTCTAGCATTTTTATCTGTCATAACACCTTTTGATGTTGACACAATGGCAATGCCGAGACCACCAAGAACCTTTGGGAGTTCTTCACTT
The DNA here is from genome assembly GCA_017456465.1 of Clostridia bacterium. Taxonomy (GTDB): domain Bacteria; phylum Bacillota; class Clostridia; order Christensenellales; family UBA1242; genus RGIG3872. The sequence continues at coordinate 3,876 of JAFTJJ010000051.1, forward strand.
GCTGCATAAATTCTAAGACCAGGCTTAGAAATTCTTTTGAGACCAGTGATAACTTTTTCACCCTTAGGACCATATTTTAATTTGATAACAAGGTTAGAAAATGCACCATCTTGAACTTCTTCCACAGAAGAAATGTAACCTTCTTCCAAAAGAATGTTAGCGATTGCTTTTTTCATCTTAGAACTTTCAAGAGTAACAGTATCTCTCTTTACAACTTGAGCATTTCTAATTCTTGTGAGCATATCTGCAATTGGATCTGTTGTCATTTTTTATTACCTCCTTACCAGCTTGACTTCTTCACGCCAGGAATTTGTCCCTTGTATGCAAGATCTCTAAAGCAAATTCTGCAAATACCATACTTACGAAGAACGGCATGTGGTCTTCCGCAAATAGAACATCTTGTGTACTCACGTGTTGAAAACTTTTGTTCTTTTTGTTGTTTGTTAATCATTGATTTTTTTGCCATCTTAATTCTCCTCCCTCATGGATTACGCCTTGAATGGCATGCCAAGATATCTGAGCAACGCACGAGCTTCATCGTCAGACTTAGCTGTTGTTACAAAACTGATATCAAAGCCCCTGATTTTTTCGATTTTATCATAGATAATTTCAGGGAAAATAAGTTGTTCACGTACGCCATAAGAGTAGTTTCCGCGACCATCAAAGCTTTTGTCATTAACACCTCTGAAGTCACGAACTCTTGGAAGAGCGATTGAAACAAATTTGTCGAAGAATTCGTACATTCTTGTTCCACGAAGTGTAACTTTTGCACCAATCTTCATGCCTTCACGAACCTTGAAGTTCGCAACAGACTTTTTCGCTTTTGTCACAACTGGCTTTTGACCAGCAATGAGTCCAAGTTCTTCAACAGCCAAGTTGAATGACTTGCTGTTGTCTTTAACATCGCCAAGTCCCATGTTGAGAACAATTTTCTCAAGACGTGGAACTTCATTAATGTTTTTGTATGCAAATTCCTTTTGAAGAGCAGGAACAACTTCTTTCAAATATTTTTCTTTAATTCTATTCATAGTTCTTTACTCCTCCTTTTACACACCACGTTGAGCCTTTCTAGCTGTAGTAGTTTTTGTAGATTTTGCACTTGTTGTAGTAGCCTTAACACTCTTTACAACTTTTGTTTTCTTTTCAGCAGCTTCAGTTTTCTCAGCTGGTGCAGCTTTAGCCTTTTCAGCCTTTGCTTCAGCAGATTTTGCTGCAGCCTTCTTTACTGCTTTCTTTTCAGCTTTTGCAGCTTCAAGAGTTGCGCCACATTTGCAAACGCGAACACTCTTTCCATCAACAACAGCATGTTTAACCCTTGTAGGTTTTCCGCAAGTTGGACAAACAATCATAACGTTTGAAACATCGATTGTTCCTTCCTTTTTCACGATTTGACTCTTTTCTTGAGCTTTTCTAGCTTTTTGATGCTTTGAAATCATGTTCACACCTTCAACAGCAATTCTGTTTGATTTTGTGTTCACTGCAAGAACCTTACCTTGCTTTCCAGCATCTTTGCCTGTGATAACTACGACAACGTCGCCAGTTTTAACATTACATTTTGTCATATTCTCTTTTCCTCCTAAATTACTTCAGGCGCAAGTGAGATAATTTTCATGTAATCTTTATCACGAAGCTCACGCGCGATAGGTCCAAATATACGAGTACCTTTAGGTTGTTTTTGGTTGTCGATGATAACAGCAGCATTGTCATCAAACTTGATGTGACTGCCGTCAGCTCTACGAATACCTTTATGAGAACGAACGATTACCGCTCTCACAACGTCACCTTTCTTCACTGAACCGCCAGGAATAGCAGATTTTACAGAAGCGATGATAACATCACCGATGTTTCCACTTCTTCTAAAAGATCCACCAAGAACACGAATACACATGATTTCCTTTGCACCAGTGTTGTCAGCAACTTTTAAACGGGTTTGTGGTTGTATCATAATTTTTCTCCTTATTCCTCGTTATTTAACCTTTTCGACTATTCTTACCAAACGCCATCTCTTGTTTTTGCTAAGAGGACGAGTTTCAGCAATTTCAACAGTGTCACCAATGTCACATGTATTCTCTTCATCATGAGCAGTGAACTTTGTTGTCTTGTTGAGTGTTTTCTTATAGATTGGGTGTTTTACTTTTGTATGAACTTCAACAACGATTGTTTTGTCCATTTTGTTTGAAGAAACAACGCCAATACGAGTTTTTCTTTCATTTCTATTTTCTACATTTGCCATAATTCACCTCTAACCTTGCTTAGCCTTTTTTGTTGTCTTTTTTGCAACTTCTACAGGAGCGGTTTTTGCGATATTTAATTCTCTTTCTCTGAGGATTGTCTTCACTTTCGCAATGTCTCTCTTGCAATTACGAAGAGCAAGAGGGTTTGTAAGACTTCCTGTTGTGTGAGAGAAACGAAGGTTAAATAGCTCAGCTTTAAGGTTATTAAGCTTTTCTTGAAGTTCAGCAGTTGTCATGCTAACAAATTCCGCAGTTTTCATTACTATTTATCCTCCTTGTTTGTTTTTGCTTCCACAGCAGCTGTTCCATAAGGCTCTTCACCCTTTCTTGCAATTTTAACTTTGCATGGAAGTTTGTGAGAAGCGAGTCTAAGTGCTTCCATTGCAACATCTTCTTTGATGCCACCAATTTCAAACATAACTCTGCCTGGTTTTACTACTGCAACCCAGTATTCAGGAGCACCCTTACCAGAACCCATTCGAGTTTCAGCAGGTTTCTTTGAAACTGGCTTGTGTGGGAAAATGTTGATCCAAACTTGACCACCACGCTTTGTATAACGAGTCATCGCAATACGAGCAGCCTCAATTTGGTTTGATGTGATCCAACATGGTTCCATGGCAACGATTCCGAATTCACCATGACAAATGTTGTTTCCACGAGTTGCAACACCAGTCATACGACCTCTTTGTTGCTTTCTTCTTTTAACTCTCTTAGGCATTAACATGAGTGTTACCTCCTTCTACCTTAGCTTTGCCAAGGACTTCGCCCTTGTAAATCCAAACTTTAACACCGAGTTTTCCATAAACATGAGCTTCAGCAAAGCCATAGTCAATGTCAGCTCTGAGTGTTTGAAGAGGAATTGAACCCTCATGATAAGATTCACTTCTTGCAATTTCAGCACCATCAAGACGACCACCAACAGTGATTTTGATACCTTTCACACCAGCTTTTGTGCATCTTGACAAAGCTTGCTTCATTGCACGACGGAATCCAACTCTTGATTCAAGTTGAGCACAGATGCTTTCAGCAACAAGTTGTGCGTCAGTATCTGGATTCTTAATTTCAACAACATTGATCACAATGTTCTTGCCGTTTGTGAGTTTAACGAGCTCAGCCTTGATTGCTTCAACACCAGCACCCTTTTGTCCGATAACCATACCAGGACGAGAAGTGTGAATTGAAACAATAACTTTCTCAGCATTTCTTTCAATAACAATCTTAGAAATGGCATAAGTTTTATATTTAGATTTCATGAAATCACGGATTTTTCTGTCTTCCAAAATGTTTGCAGCAAAATTCTTCTTGTCTGCGATCCATCTGCTGTCCCAGCCTTGGATGACACCAACTCTCATACCGTGTGGATTAACTTTTTGTCCCATACTTTGCCTCCCTAAGCTTGTGCCACGCGTTCGTCAAGAATGACTGTAATGTGGCTTGTTCTCTTTAAAATTGAATGTGCTCTACCTTTGCTTACTGGTTGGAAACGCTTGAGTGTTGGTCCACCATCAACAAATGTCTCAGCAACATATAAATCGTTTTTGTTAAGTCCAAGGTTGTTTTCTGCATTTGCGCCAGCACTTTCAAGCACTTTCACAACATATTCAGCAGCACTGTTTGGCATGTTCTTGAGGATTGCAACAGCATCGCCGTAATCTTTTCCTCTGATAACATTCAACACAATTCTAACCTTAGATGGAGATATACGAATATATCTAGCAACAGCTTTTGCACGCTTGTCAGCATTAGCTTTTCTGTTTTCAGCTTTAACTCTTTCTCTAGTAGCCATAGATATTACTTACCTCCCTTTGTGGTCTTTGCCCCTTTGTGACCTTTAAATGTTCTTGTTGGAGCGAATTCACCAAGTTTATAGCCAACCATTTCAGAAGTGACATAAACAGGGATATGTTTTCTACCATCATGAACACCAATTGTGTGTCCCACCATTGCTGGAGTGATAGTTGAAGAGCGTGACCAAGTTTTAATTACATGTTTTTCCTTACTCTCGTTCATAGCATCTATTCTTTTTGCAAGAGCTTCTTCGACGTAAGGTCCTTTTTTAATAGATCTACTCATTATTTTTTGCCTCCTAGTTTACGCGTTTAACCATAAACTTATCTGATTTATTTTTCTTTTTACGAGTCTTGAGACCCATTGCAGGTTTGCCCCATGGAGTCATTGGACCAGCATGTCCAACTGGAGACTTACCTTCACCACCACCATGTGGGTGATCAACTGGGTTCATGGCAGAACCACGAACTGTTGGCTTAACACCGATGTGTCTTGTCTTACCAGCCTTACCAAGTGAAACGTTTTCATGTTCAACGTTGCCAATTTGACCAATTGTTGCACGGCAAGTAACAAGAACTTTTCTCATTTCGCCTGATGGCATACGAAGTGTTGCATATCTGCCTTCTTTCGCCATATATTGAGCACTGTTTCCAGCAGATCTTGCGATCTTTCCACCACGTCCTGGTTGGAACTCAATGTTGTGAACAACTGAACCGATTGGAATGTTGTCAAAAGGCAAACAGTTTCCAACTTTGATTTCTGCAGCTGGACCACTCATAACAGTGTCACCAACTGAAAGTCCAAGAGGAGCAAGGATATATCTCTTTTCACCATCAGCGTAGTTAAGAAGAGCAATATATGCTGTTCTGTTTGGATCATATTCAATTGATGCAACCTTTGCAGGAATGTTGTCCTTGTCTCTCTTGAAGTCAATTACACGGTACTTTTGACGGTTTCCACCACCAATGTGACGTACAGTAATTCTTCCATAGACGTTGCGTCCACCTGATTTTGATTTGCTTTCAAGCAAACTTCTTTCAGGTTTGTTTGTTGTGATTTCTTCGAATGAAGGAGTGGCCTTGAATCTCTGACCAGCGCTTGTCGGCTTAAACTTTTTTGTTGCCATAATTATCTCTCCTTAAGTTATTTAAGACAAACTGTCGAAGAACTCAATTGTCTTGCTGTCAGCAGTGAGCTGAACAATAGCTTTTTTGTATCCGCCAGTCAAGCCTTCGTATTTGCCTTGTCTTTTAATTTTTCCGTAAACGTTTGATGTGTTTACACTTGCTACTTTAACCTTGAAAATCTCTTCAATAGCTTGCTTGATTTGAGTTTTGTTTGCACTCTTTGCAACTTTGAAAGTGTATTTCTTGTTTGCAATGTCAGCATAGCTTTTTTCTGAGAGAACAGGTTTAATAATGATATCGTAATTAGTCATTATTTGCATGCCTCCTCAATTTTTTTGATGGCATCCTTGGCCACCAAAAGCTTGTCAGCAACCACGATGTCGTAAGTATTGAGTTGATTTGCAGTTGTCACTGCAACATTTGCAATGTTGCCAGCAGAACGAAGAACCATTTCGTCAGCATCTGCAGTAACAATCATTGTTCTTTTGTCAAGACCAAAAGCGTTAAGTACATTTTGCATGCTCTTTGTCTTTCCATCGAGTTTGAGTTCATCAACAACAATCAAACTCTTTTCAGCAGCACATGTTGAGATTGCAGAAACAAATGCACCTCTCTTCATTTGCTTGTTAACTTTCTTTGAGAAGTCTCTTGGCTTTGGTGCAAAAACCACGCCACCCTTGATCCATTGTGGAGCACGGATTGAACCTTGTCTTGCATTTCCAGTTCCTTTTTGTCTCCAAGGCTTTCTTCCACCACCGCGAACTTCGCTTCTTGTAAGTGTGCTTTTTGTGCCTTGTCTTTGGTTTGCAAGGTACGCAACTACGATTTGGTGAATAAGAGCTTCGTTATATGGAGCTTTGAAGATTTCATCAGAAACAGAAACCTTTCCAACTTCCTTAGCTTCTAAATCGTAAACTTTAATTTGCATGATTATTTCCTCCTAAAGGTTTACGCTTTCACAGCTGAACAGATTGTAACAACTGAACCTTTTGCTCCAGGAATTGCTCCCTTAACCAAAAGCAAGTTACGCTCTACATCGACTTTTGCAATCTCAAGATTTTGAATGGTAACTTTTTCATTACCATATTGACCAGGCATATGTCTGTTCTTGAAAACTCTTGATGGAGTTGAGTTGGCGCCAAGTGAACCAACTTCTCTGTGAACAGGACCAGTACCGTGAGTCATTCTAAGTCTGTGTGCATTCCATCTTTGGATAACACCAGAGAAACCACGACCCTTTGTGTAACCAGAAACGTCAACCTTGTCACCAGCAACAAATGTGTCACATTTGATTTCAGATCCAAGTGTCAAACCTTCTGAAGAGATCTTGAACTCTTTCAAATATTTTTTTGGAGCAACATTTGCTTTTTTCAAATGTCCGAGTTCAGGTTTTGTAATTCTGTTTGCCTTTGTGTCAACAAAAGCAAGTTGAACAGCTTCATATCCATCTTTTTCGTTTGTTTTGATTTGAGACACGAAACATGGACCAGCTTCAACAACAGTCACAGGGATAACCAAACCAGCGTCTGTGAAAATCTGTGACATGCCAATTTTTTTGCCAAGTATAGCCTTTTTCATAATAACACTAATTCCTCCCTATCTTATAATTTGATTTTGATATCTACGCCAGTTGGAAGATCAATCTTCATAAGAGAATCGATTGTCTTTGCTGATGGATTGTAAATATCAATCAATCTTTTGTGTGTTCTCATTTCAAATTGTTCTCTTGAATCCTTGTGCTTATGAACTGAACGAAGGATTGTCACCACTTCTTTTTCAGTTGGCATAGGAATAGGACCAGAAACTTTTGCCCCTGCTCTTTTTGCAGTTTCCACAATTCTTGCAGCTGATTGGTCAACAAGAACATGGTCATAGGCTTTCAAATTAATTCTAATTTTTTGTGTTGCCATATAATTCCTCCAAGTTTATTTTTATTTACCAGAGCGGTCTGACGGATTCGCGTGCTGCTTTGTTTCTTGACCCTAACCATGGCTTCCCGTCACTCTGTCGCCCGAATCAATGTCCTGAGCTATTGTCAGCAGAAGTTATCTCGTTCTTGGGTCAGGAAATTTCCTGCACGAGTAACCTCCTGCATCTAACCATAATAGTGCAGCGTGTCTATTATACTAAACACACGGATCCGTGTCAATAGATTTTTAGAAAAAAAATTATTTTTTTTAATGCTTGAAATTTCGACTATGACAACAGCATTATAACCAGCATTATAAATTGATATATATTATATATGTTACTATGTTTAATA
>JAFTJJ010000052.1 GCA_017456465.1 Clostridia bacterium
TAACATCAGATCATAATTAAGCAAAAAAAAAAAGACTATTAAATAATAAATAGGCTTTTTATTGTTTAAATTTAATTAATACAAACCAGAAACGCAGCCATTTTCATCAATACTCATTCCTTCAAAAGCAGAGTGTTTGCCAAGTCCCGGCATTAACAAAATATTACCAGCAACAGCCACAACAAACCCAGCACCTGAACAAATTTTAAGGTCTCTGATTGTAACCACAAAATCCTCTGGAGCTCCAACCAAGTCTTTGTTGTCAGAAAAACTGTACTGCGTTTTTGCAATCACAATTGGAAGTTTGTCAAGTTTATTTTTTTTGAGTGTTTCAAGCATTAATCTTGCACGTTCTTCAAACACAACGGATTTTGCACCATAAATCTTTGTTGCAACCTTTTGTATTTTCACCTCAACATCATCTTGCAGCTCATAGGCATATGAGATTTTCGACTCTTCATTGCATTTTTGAATAACAATTCCAGCAAGTTCTTTTGCACCTTCTGCCCCCATTTCAAAGCCTTGAGTAACCACAGCAAGTTCGCCAACTTTTTCAACAAGACCTTTTAAAACATGAAGTTCTTGATCAGAATCAGTGCTGAACTTGTTGATTGCAACAACCACTGGAAGCCCATAAACACTTCTGATGTTTTTAATGTGTCTCTCAAGATTTGCAAATCCTTTTTTCAATGCGGTCAAATTCTCATTTTTAAGATTTTCTTTTTGTTCTCCTCCATGAAGCTTAAGAGCCCTCACTGTTGCAACAATCACAACCACCGATGGTTCAAGATCATTGGTTTGACACTTGAGATCCAAAAATTTTTCAGCACCAAGATCTGCACCAAAACCGGCTTCTGTCACAACAAAATCTGCAAGAGAAAGTGCCGTTTTTGTTGCAATCACACTGTTGCAACCATGAGCAATGTTTGCAAATGGTCCAGCATGAACAAAAGCCGGAGTTCCCTCAAGTGTTTGAACCAAATTGGGTTTGATTGCTTGCTTTAAAAGAATTGTCATTGCTTCTTCAGCCTTGAGGTCTTTTGCAAAAATTAATTTCCCAGTCCTTGATTTTCCAACAAGAATGTTCCCAAGTCGCGTTTTGAGATCTGAAAGATTTTTTGCAAGCGCCAAAATTGCCATCACTTCACTGGCACTTGTGATTGTAAATCCGTCTTTTCTGCCATTTGCAAGTTCAATTGTCTTGAGAGCCCTGTCATTCACATCCAAGCATCTCTGAAAATAAACCTCTTCAATTTCCAGTGCATTTCCTTGATGAATATGGTTGTCAATGATTGCGGATAAAAGATTATTTGCACTCGTTATCGCATGAAAATCACCAGTAAAATGCAGATTTATTTCTTCCATTGGAACAACTTGAGAATAGCCTCCGCCTGTTGCTCCTCCCTTGATTCCAAACACTGGACCAAGCGATGGCTCACGAAGTGCAAGACATGTTTTCTTTTTATACTTCTTTGCGATGGCGTCTGCAAGTCCGATTGACACTGTGGTTTTGCCTTCTCCAGATGCCGTTGGATTGATTGCTGTCACCAAAATAAGTTTGCCTTGTTTTTTGCTTCTTATCTTTTCATGATCAATTTTGGCAACTGTGTTTCCCAAACTCTCAATTTGATTTTCTCGAAGTCCCAATTTTGCAGCAACTTTTTTAATGTTCACAACTTTTGTGTTTCTTGCAATTTCAATATCACTAAGCACTTCTCATTTCCTCCTTTGTTTCACCCAATCACTTATTTTTGAATACCATCGATCTTCTTTCTTTAAAGCCAACAGTTCATACAAACTTGTGAATGCAAAAATCAAAACCACAAGACATGCGACAATAAAATAAGATGTAAGCCAAGGAACACTGCTCAAAGGCCCACTGTTCAAATACATTGCATTCACATCGCCGATTCCAGACATTTCGTAAATCAAATTGATCATGAATCCATCAAAAATGCAAATCATTATTCCAATCAAAAAAGAAATTGTGTTTTTAACCCGCACCTTCACATATCCCCCAACGCCAAGCCACAAACACCCCGCAAGCAAAAAGGTGTGACTGAGCAAGCTTTTGAACACATAATAATCAAACAGGTTTGGATTGGCATTATAAAATTCCGAAAACAATGTTGCAATGATCGCTCCAAAAGTTCCAGCATAAAGCAAGTATTCTGACAAAACTTTGAAAACTTTGCTTTGCTTGTCTTTGATGAAAGCCACCACAACAAGCAAAATCATGTTCAAATTGCAAAAGTAGATCGGGAAAAGCATGGTTCCAAGCGCAATGGCATAGCCATAAGTTAAATATTCATACCACAAATAACTGATATGGATCAAAAAAGACATGCTCGCCAAAAATTTAAGCCACCAATCTTTTGCTTTTTGAGACCTCAAAAGCCCCAGAAGAACAAGAGCGATGCCAACAGCTGCAAATGAAATAATGATGTAAAGAACAATTGGTGGATCGTAAATCATGAAATTCTCCTTTGAAACATTATAACATAATGATGATAATGATAAAAAACATTTAGACACATGTTTAAAATTTTATACAATCAAAAAGGATGCTTTGCAAAGCATCCTTTGTTTGCTATTTCCAAAGTTCTCTCGGATAAACCCCGAGGAGTGTTTGTGATTCAATGTAATCAACAAGTTCTTGTTTGTCCTCTTTGTATGTCACACCATACCACTTCGCATCTGTGCCAATTGACACAAGTTTTGCCATGCCACCGTCCATCATTTCAGTAATAACTGTTGGAATCAAATATTCAGCCTTCATCATGTTGTCCTTGTTTTCTTCAAAGAAATCCTTAAATCTTGCATTGAGATAAGGAAACAAGTGAGAGTTCAAAGCGAACATGTTCATTGAAACGGGATTGTCATCACCAACCACAAACGATTCTTCTCCTGAAAGTGGCTCGGCTTTTATGACACCGTCAATTCGATCAACGCTCGATTCAACAATTCTTTTCACTTCGCCGTCCTCAACCATGCAAAGTCCACGCTTTGCTGCTCCATTTTGGCTGAGTGATTCTCCAATTTTGTAAACAACACATCCGAATGCTGTTTTGTCATCATTCTTTGCAAGAAAATCATGAAGAACCTTGAAAGCATCTCGTCCATAAAAATCATCTGCATTTATGATTGCAAATTTGTCAGACACAACTCCATTCAAACAATAAATTGCATGACCAGTTCCAAGTGGTTTAATCCTATCTTGCGGAACAGATGTTCCTTCAGGAATGTTCTTCATGTCTTGAAACACATATTCAACTTTGATTTTTTCTTCAATTCTTTTCCCCACCGTTTCTCGGAACAAGTTGTAGTTTTCTTCCTTGATGATGAAAACAATTCGATCAAAACCCGCTTTGATTGCATCATAAATTGAATAATCAAGAATGAACTCACCATTTGCATTCACTGGCTCAACCTGCTTGAGTCCACCAAATCTGCTGCCCATTCCCGCTGCCATAATTACCAAATCCATTAATCATCACTCCCCCTTTTTTTGATTGTTTTTAGAAGTTGAGCAAACTCAACAACTTTTTGTTGTCAACAGCAAGCAAGAAGATCCCAAGCTTTGGTCCTTGCTTTTCACCAAGAAGCAAATTATAAAGAATTTCAAAAAATCTCTTTTGAACTTTTTTGAGATCTTGTGGTTCAAGATTCAAGTATTTCACCACACCATAAAGTTCTGTCATCATCTCATCACTGTTGCTGTAATTGTTTGAAAGAAGTTCAACAGTTTTTGCAACCCAGAGTTTCTCATCTTCATTAAGTGTTGAATAGAACTCAGTATTTTTTTCTGAAAGAAGATTAACTTGGTATTCCTTGCCATAGTTTTCAACCCAATATTTTGCTTTGGCAAGACGCTCAGCATAATAAGTTGAATGAATGTCAGTGTTTTCTCTCGCCATGAGTTCCCCAAGCATTGCTTCATTGAAATTGACAATTGGAAGGAATGTTGCAAGATATGAGAAGTTTGGATAATTGAGATAATCAGCAGAAACTCCAGTAAATTCCAAAATCTCTTTGTTGCCTTGATCGATTCTGCCTTCAACCATCATCTTCACATATCTGTCAAACTCGCTGTAATAACGAATTACATCATTGTCAAACGCTAAGTTAAAGTTTTGCATTGGTTTGTATTTTGCATAGAACCACAAAATCATGTGTTTATCATAAATTTTAAGAAGATCTGTGAGTGTGAGCACATTTCCAGTCGAAGAACTCATTTTTGCTCCGCCACCCTTGATTCCAATGAAGTTGTATGGTTCATAAACTGGTGGTTCAAACCCAAAAATTTCCTTTGAAATGCGAGTTGCAACGTCCTTGCTTCCATTTGCTGTTGAGTGATCCATCCCGCCTGACTCAAACACAACGTTTTCAGCTTGCCATCTCATTGGCCAGTCAACCTTCCATTGAAGTTTGTAGTTGAAGTTCTTGAAAAGATTGATTGTTGCTTCATGACCACATCCACATTTGTATGTCACATCACCAGTCTTTTCATCATAAGCCACGATTTCTTTTGTTTCTTTTTTGCACTTGTCACAGTATATGCTGATTGGGTAATATTTGTCTCTCTCTCCTTCTTCAGCGTCCTGTGTTCTGAAACTGTCAATGATGTCAAAAATTTCACCACGCTTGTCCATTGCAAGTTTCACTTTGTCAGCATATCTTCCACTTCTGTATTCTTTTGCTTGATAAATACATTCAACATCAATACCAACAGTCTTGATTTCTGACAAAAATCTTTTTTCAAAATATTCGGCATAACTTTCATTTTCTGAAAAAGGACTTGGAATATCAACATATGGCATTCCAATGTATTTTGAATATTCTGCAGGAATATTTCCAGGCACCTTTCTGAACCTGTCAAACTCATCAATTGACAAAATGAATCTTACTTTTTTGCCACGAGCAGCAAGCGCTTTTGCAACAAAGTATGGTGTCACAATCTCCCTGAAATTTCCAATGTGCACAAACCCAGAAGGACTGACACCTGATGCAACAGTATAAACCTCCTCATTTGGTCTTTCTTTAATTATTCTGTCAGCAAATTCATAAGCCCACATAATAAACATCTCCTACGTATTAAATATTATAACTTAATATATAACCTTTTAAGGGTTTTGTCAACCATAACCCCCAAAAATCACAAACACCCCATTCATTTTTGTTTGTCACACAATGGCCACATGTGATATATTTAGCATGCATACATAATTCAAATGAGGAGCTTTAAAATTTCACATGGGATTTCAATATAACATTTCAAACAACAGCAATGACACAAAACCAAGAACATGTATGCTCGCATGTCACATGATCGCAACAATTGTAAATTTGTTTGTTAATACTTTCTTGGTTGCATACATTTATGATAAAAATGCCAGTGTCTATGATTATATATTCAATGTAAGTATTTACAACATATCGGCGTATGCTGCAATGGCGATCTTCTATATCCCATTAAGTTATATTGTTGACAAAACAAATCGGGTGGGCATGTTCAGGGTTGGCCTCATTATGAGAAGCGCTCTCGTGATCTTGGTCATCTTTTGTGGTGAGAAAATTGCAAAGCTTACTTGGCTTGCTGGAATTGTGAATGGTGCATCAGATGCAACATATTTTGCCAGTTACAACGTTCTGAAGCAAGAAATGGTCAGCAGAAAAAAGATGAGCAATTATTCTTCAACAACTTATATCATATCAAAACTTATCGAAGTGGTATGTCCAATCGCGCTTGGAGCATTGATTGATGTTTCCACGTTCTCTAGCGTCGCTTTTATTGTGCTTATTATTTGCGCCGCTCAAGTAGGTATGTCCTTTGGAATAAAATCAGAAAAAACAATTAATAGTTGTTTCAATCTAAGGTCATATTTTAAGAAAATCAAACAAAATAACGAAGTTTTTTCAAAACTCAAAATTATTTATTTGATATGTGCAATTTATGGAAGCAGCGCTCTTGTAACAATGCTCATAAATATTTGCATCATGATCGAATATGGTTCAAGTTTCAGTCTTGGTGCAATCACAAGTGCAATTTCAATTTGTGCAATAATCACACTGCTCCTAGTAAACAAATTTTCAAAACCAGGCAATCGAAGTGGCGTTTATATTGTTTGTGGCATTCTTGTTATCTTATCCAGCATTATATTACTTTTCGATTTCAGCCAAATCACAATTGTTGTTTTCAATCTTATAACAGCTTGTACAGGTATAATATATAAAGTTGAATTTGACATTTATCGTAATGGCGTTTTGAAAGAAGCTGGACTTTACAGTGAAATTTCTGAACATCACACAGTTGTTGAAGTTTTGGCCAATATTTCAAGAGTAATCTTCTTTGCAGTTTTGCTGTTAATTTCACTTTTACAAAGCATGCTCGCATTTAAAATCTTTATTATTGTTACAGCAATTTTCCTCAGCTTGATTTTAATTTTAATCATGATTTTTGAAAATAAATTTATCAGATGCCCAGCAATAAGACCTGAATCAATTGTTATTGAAACATCATCAGAAATGAATAAATAAAATAAGAAAAACCAAGCAATTAATTTTGCTTGGTTTTTCTTCTAAATTTGACTCGTTGTGTTTGTTTTTCTATTACTCTTTTTCTTTTTTTATATCAGAATTTTCATCAGCATTCTTTTTCTTGTCCACAGCGGTATCACAAGAATTTCTGTAGACCACAAATCTTGTGTACAAGTATTCAAGCACAAAGTTTGCAATCATTGTCACCGCCAAAATCAAAAATTCATGAGCCCCCGCTCTTGCCGCAAGTTCCCCAAGCCAAGTTGAAAGTGGCGTGAACACAGCATAAAAAGCAAGAACCAAAAGCATTGCAATTTTTACATTGTTTGCCGATTTGAACGTAAACTTCCTGTTGATTGTGAAATTCCAGATGATTGACAAAAGCAAACTTGGAAGATAGGCCAGCCAATAATTTGAAATGAAAAGTTCAAGAATGGTGAATGACCCAATCTGAATCACACCTGCACTGATTGAAAACAAAAAGAATTTGAGTGATCTCATCCATTCTTTTTTCGTGTTTGTTTGTTCCATGTTTCACCTCAAAATTAAATCTCTTTTTTCCAACAACGACGACGTCTGTGCTGACGTGTTTCAAAATCTTTCCACAAACTTAAAACAGCTTCATTTGTTTCAAGTTCTGGACCTGTTTCACAGTGCTTTATTCCATTATCAACACACATCTTCACAATTTGATTCATCACAATTGCTGGCAAACCCTGTTTCTGAAGTTCAGGCTCCACACCAATAAAGAACATTTCAAGTGTGTCGTTTTTGCCTCGAAGCGCTTTAAGCATTCTGAACAGACCAAATGGCAAAAGTCTTCCATTTGACTTTTTGAGTGCTTTTGCGATTGATGGAACAAGAACAGCAAAAGCAACAATCTTTCCACTTTTGTCTTTGATTGAACAAATATACTTGAGATTGACAAGAGGAATGTAATCTTTGATTGATTTATCAATGACAGCATCTGTGAGTGGAACAGTTCCAAAAAGTTTTGAAAAAGCCACATCAATCACTTTGAACGCCTCATAAGCATCTTTCAAAAGGACCTTTCTGTCAGTGTATGTCACAAGTTCATAACCATTCTTCTTTTGAATGAAATCACTGATTCTTTGAAGTCTTGCATCGTGTTCTTTTGGTGCAAACACTTGATATTCAATCCAATCAACTTCCTTTTCAAGACCCAGTTTCTCCATGTGCTCGATGTAATATGGGAAATTATAAAAAGTTATTGACATGTTGAGTTCATCAAACCCTTCAACAAGCATTCCCTCATGATCCATATCGGTGAAACCAATTGGACCCATGACTTTTGTGTAACCACGCGCTTTCCCCCATTTCACAACTGCATCAAAAAGAGCACTTGAAACTTCAAAATCATCCACAAAATCAAAGCGTGTGAACCTGATTGCGTTTGTTCCCCACTTTTTGTTTGCAGCATGATTAATAAGCCCACCAATTCTTCCAACAATTTTCCCGTTTTTAAATGCAAGAAATAATTTTGTCTCACAAAACTCATAAGCTGGATTTTTTCCTTTTGTGAAAGTTTCCATTTCATCAGAAAACAAAAATGGAACATACGCCGGAATCTTTTTGTACATCTTGTTTGGGAAATCTACCCATTTTTTCAAATCATTTTTTGTTAACACTTCTTTAATTTCAACACTCATAAATTTCATCCTTCTTTTGTCTTTTATCCCCATTGCTTACAATATATATTATATCATATCACCAATCTCATCACAAACATATTTGCGCACAAAAAAAGACGAACTTTAATCAATTTGTTCGCCTTTTTATTTCAAATTTTCATGGCAAGCTTATTTTGCCAATTTTTTACCAAACAACGCGAGAACTGCATTGATGAGAAAAATCACACCTGCAACAATGCAAATCACATCAAGCAATGTCCATTTCGCAATAACAAGCAAGATGCCAAGAACAACTGTTACGATTGGTGAAAGAAGAGCTCCCCAACCATTTTTACGGTTTTGAATAATTTCCATTGTTCCCTTGACAATCATCAAAGCACCAAACACCAAAAGGACAATGTCCGCAATAAGCCATCCACAAACAATGATGGCAATGCCTGCAAGAAGTTCGATGATTCCTTTTGTAACATTTTTGTTTTTCACAATGTCAACAAAACCAACGACAATCAACAACGCACCAACAATTGTCATTAAAATGTTAAGAGATCCTCCTTTTAAAACAACAAGCAAAAGACCAATCACTGCGTATAAAATGCAACTCATTATGTTGTTTGTTGTTAAATTTAATTTTGAATTAGATTTTGCCATAAAAATTTTACCTCCTTTGTATTAATGAATATTATATTAACTCACAAAAAATTTGTCTAACATATTTAATATTTTAATAAAAAATTTTTAACAATTAAAAAACCTGAACGCACTGTTCAGGCAAAATACTTTTTCAAAAATTCAATTCTTCTTCTCATGCTCTCAAGTGTAATCTTGCTGTCTTCAACCATATCATATCCATGCATGGTTTCTTTTGTATTGTTCAAGTCCACTTTAACATTTGAATTTCTAAGTTTTCTAGCAAAAATTCTCGCCTCATCTCTCAAACAATCAAATTCCGCTGTTTCTATGTATGTCGGTGGAAAATCTGAAAGACTATCAGCATTTAGTGGTGAAATATATTTCTTATATTTGTCACTATCTTTTTTAATATAAAATTTCAAATATTTTTTGCAATCTTCACTATTGCACAGCGGTGTATCGTGAAATGTTTTCATTGACGTTGTTTGAAGCCCCGAATTAATTGATGGATAAATGAGCATCTGAGCAACTGGCAGTTTCACATCTTTATCCTTTGCCATCATGCAAACCAGTGTCGCAAAGTTTCCACCGGCACTGTCTCCTCCAACAATGATGTTGTCTGAGTCAATCGACAACTCTTTTTCATTCTTGATGAGCCACTTATAGGAGTCAAAGCAAGCATTCACACCGACAGGAAACTTATTCTTTGGAGCTAGTGGATAATCAACATACAAGACTTTGCACCCCGCCCCAAGTGCATATTTTTTTGCATTATTGAAGTGATGCGGTGCACCTGGAAGAACAAATCCACCACCATGGAAATATAACAAACATGGGGCGTTTTCAGCAACTACTTTTGGAGAGTATAAAACCGCCCGCATTTTTTTGTTTTTGCCATAAGGAATTTGAAGTTTGATTGCCTCACAAGTTTCATCGGATTTTACTTTTAAAAAACACAAAGACATCAACTTCTGAAAAAACCACAACACAAACCTATTCCCAAGTGGCGGATTAAAATTCTTCCACTTGTCAAAATCTGAATTAATGTTATATTCTGTGCGCTTTTTCATTTGTTATCTCCCAATATAGTTTGTTTTATTTTTCGACAAATTATGCACCACATTAGTTTCCTTTTAATTCATCTGATTTCTGATTAATATTTTGTTCTTCTTTTTTTTCTTTTGATTTCCTGTGTTTGGAAACAATTTCAAATGGCAAATAGCAAAGCATAATCCATGCAGCAAAAACGAGCGCCAAAATCCAATAATAGGAATAAAGCGGTTTGTTTGACCAAGACGGAATCAATTCAATTCCATCGTTCATGTACATAAAACTGCAATCTGCAAGCTTACTGAAAATTCTGGCAATTATGCTGAATCCAAACATCAATAACATTGGCTTCCACCAATTTTTAATTCTTGGCTTCAAACGACCGGTCACAACAAGCAAGATTGGCACAGCAACCAAAAGCCCATGTGTGATCAATGTTTGAACATTCATAATATGATAAATTGGATAATATGTGTTGAGCATGTCGGGATAAATCAACGCTGTTGATCCTCCAAACAATGCAATAGCAAAAATTGCATCATAAGCGAATGCGTTCCACTTTTCTTTGTTAATGAGCAATGTGACAATAGTAAAAAATGTGATCATAGTGCATAGTGCAAACGAAATAATTTCCGCCCAATTATAAATATTTGGATTATCTGGCAAATATGTTTCGTAACAACAATATGTGATTGTCCTGTATGTCATACGCAAAATTTCAAGAACAAGCAGAACAATTGCAATGATTTTGAACATTTTTCCTTGCCACGATTTATCCTTTTTGCGAGCCACTACACACAACAATACAATTCCAGTTACAATAAGCGCGAGCGCAACAAAGTGCCACACACTAAAAATATGGTTAAACTTGAAATACTCTGTTTCATTACTGTCCAAATGCCAGCCAAACACCTGCTCCCAAAAATTCATACATTTACCTCTTTGTTATACGGTCATTATAACACACCGATTCTATAATTGCATTTATTACAATAGAATTTTTTAATATTTCGTTTAAATTTAATAAGTCTCAGATATTCTTCCAATATTTTTTTGCATAAACGATCTAAATTATGCGAATGCCTCCGCTGAACTCTGAGTCATTTACAATATTTCTCACACCCATTAATCTGCCTTCTTATTCTCTTCTTCCTGTCTTTCTCTTTCGCCGACTCTCAACTTCAGCACAAAAAAAATAACCGGCACTTTCGTACCAGTTCTTTTTTATTGGCGGAGAGAGTGGGATTACGACATTTCATGTCTGAACCCTGAGTTCAAAAAAATAATTCTTACGTCACAATATTGAGTGCTTAAATAAAGAGACCTATCCTTGCCGTACATGAAACCACGCTACGCGCACAACAAAAAAGCAAGGAATAAATCCTTGCTCCTTGTTGTGGCGGAGAGAGCGGGATTCGAACCCGCGTGCGATTTCTCGCAAACTGATTTCGAGTCAGCCCCGTTATGACCACTTCGATATCTCTCCATATCATGTGTTATACCACTTTATCATTAAAAAGTAAATAAATAATCAAAGATTTTGCTTTGTTTTCACTAACTCGATGTGTTATTATATCAATACATTTTGAAACCATAAAATTTGGAGTAATTATGAACAGAATATATTGTGTAATAGGAAAATTCGCTGAGACAACTCAATTTGTTGAATACAGGCTCGGTGAAGTTTGTGAAAATAGCGAAATAATCAAAGAATTCGGCAGACACGAAGTCATGACCCAAAAAGATTATGATCAAGTGGTTGGAGATGCTGCGTATTTGAGAGATCAAATGTCAACAATGACTTTTGGAAGAATTATTGGGATCATTTATGAATCAAGAACATTGAATAATGATGAAGTAAACAAACTCAAAGTTCTTCTTGGGAAAAGAAATTATTTTACTCATGAATATTTCAAAGTCACAAGTTATGCCAACGCAACAGAAGAATTTATTCAAGAAGAATTTGATGCCATAAAAGCAGATCTCGTTGAACTAAAACAAATGCTGAATAAGCTTGACTTAATAAAAAAGGGTCAAGAACAGCGACTTGAGTATCTAATTAATAAATTTAAATTAATAGTCAGGCCAAAAGACTAAATTTCACATATAAAAAGAACTGGAATAAATCCAGTTCTTTTTGTTTATAAATTCAATAAATAGTTAAAACCTACTTACCATAATAGAATCACAATTAAGTATTAGATTCTTTTCGTTTTACATCTTTTAATTTATGCTTACGCACAAGTTCAATTATAAGCAAAACTATGCTATAACCAACGATATATATCGGTGCAACAACCCACGCAGTCAGTGGTGTCCCTGACAACATTGGTTCAACAATGTGAAATGCATCACTAAATCCGAACACAGACATTTGGAATGCTCCAACTGTAAAATAAGCAGTAAATCCAAACAGTGTGCAATACCATTTCCTATAAGTTATATTGATTTGATTGAAAAGCAAAAGAGCAATGACAAGCACTAAAGATAAACTATGGTGCAAAAGTCCAGATATTGTTGGAAGATAAAACACGCTTGGACCTTGATTCAAAAAAGTTGGATAAGCAATTGTAATAACATCGCCAATCAATGCCAAAAACCATGCAAAGTGCAACACATTGTTGTCTTTCTTTCCAAACAAAACAGCCAAAGACAAAACCAAACTTGTCATGCCACAAAAACTGTCTGGAATGATTTGGTTCCAACGAACATTGTCGTAGCGGAAAACTTGTGATAAACGATTAATTAAAATCCAAACCAAAAGAGCACCAGCTAAAATTTTCAAAATAATTGTTTGAGACTTTTCACTTTTAGCAAATTTTTTTGCACAAATCAAACCAATAATTGTCAAAGTAAGTGATATTGCCAAATATATTAAATGTACGCTTCCAAAAACATTAAGATCCATGATTCAATCTCCTTAAATTTGTTTTTTTAATTCTTTATAACATGTGTAACACATTCCAACATATGACTCATCAGCGCCAATTGCAATCTCTTCGCCATCACACACCAATTTACCATCCACAAATCTGGCATTGACAGTGGCTTTCCTGCCACACTTGCAAACCGACTTAATTTCACTTATCGATTCTGCAACTTCAATGAGACGTTTCGATCCTTCAAATAATTGTGTTTTGAAGTTCGTAAGCAGTCCATAACACAATACAGGCACTTTTGTTGAAACATCATGTAATTGATCAATCTGTTCCGCCGAGCAAAACTGAACCTCGTCAACAATAACAACTTTATTATTATCAATAAAGCCTAAGTTTGAGATAAAATCAAATAGGTTTGTGTTTTTATCAAAGACCTTGCAACTGGCAAAAATTCCAATTCTGCTTTTGACAACAATTTCACCATCAATCACATCGCGATTGTCAATCACTGGCTTAATCAAAAGAACATCATAGCCTTTTTGAATATAATTAAATCTCGTCATCAACGCTTGAGCAGTTTTCGAACTCCCCATTGCGCCATATTTGAAATATAGTTTTGACATTGTCTGTTCCCCCCAATCAATTAATTCAAGTATAAATAATTCAAACCCAAAATGCAAAGTAATATTGCACAAAAAAAAAGAACTGGCACTTTTGTCCCAGTCCATTTTTTTGCGGAGGCTTGAGAAGATTACGACATTTCATGTCTGAACCCTGAGTGCAAAAATATATTTTATCACTACTTATACCTCAAGATGCTTTAGTAATTTGACCTGTCCGCTACCAGCATGAATCCCAAGACTCACAAAACAAAAAAGCAAGGAATAAATCCTTGCTTCTTGTTTTGGCGGAGGCTTAGGGATTCGAACCCCAGGTAGCTCTCACTACGACGGTTTTCAAGACCGCTGCTTTCGACCGCTCAGCCAAACCTCCATGATATTAAATTGTGTTCGCTTTTCTTGCGAACGACGATAGTATAGCAAATATTTTTTCACTTTGTCAATATATTTTATGTAAAATATTTCAAAATTTATACAATAACAGTAATAATTGATAAAACAGCCAAAGATAAAATAAAACGGAGACATCGTTCTCCGTTTCTTTTTTAAAATATAATAATTGCTGCGAGTGCAATCGCTCCAACAATTCCACCAATGAGCCCGAAAATTTTCCAAAAAGATTTTGGGGCTTTGCCAGTGGCTTTGCCAGTTTGTCCATTGATATAGCAGTGATATTGCTTTCCGTTGTATGTATAGTGATTTGCCCAAACAGGCACATATGTGTGCGAAAATGTGCAACCTTTCAATTGGTCAAAAGTATCTAATTTTTCAATTGTTTCATACTTTTCTTTCAAATTGCTTCTTATTTTTGATTTGAGAGCATTTTCTTTTTCATGCCTAACCTCTTCAAAACTTTCATGAATATCAAGATCCGTGTCAAGACCTGAAAATCCAAAAACATATTCATTTGAATAAGGAATCATCTTGCTCGCATCAAAAGGTTCAAGTTCATCGACCGTCTGATTCGATATTCTTTTATTTGCTGTTAAAAGAACATTCGCAAAAGTCTTTTCCTCCACCCCATCCACATAAAAGTGTTTTGTGAAAAACTGATCATTTCTTTCTTCCGTTCTTGTAACGTCCGCGTTGTATCCCACTACAAGTCTAAAACTGAAATTCCAAGCTGGAATATAAAGTCCTGAGATTTTTCCAAGTTTTGCCATCTGTTTGAGGTTATTTGGCGCAAATTTTCGAGATCCAATCCATTCTCTAAAAATTGAAATTGCCTTATCTCTTGAAACAACAAACGGAATGATTGCATCAGGCACATAAATTGATCTCTGCTGGCGATTCAAACTTATGTCCCCACAAGATGGACATCTTTTTTTCACTTCTGTTTCTTCAAACGAAACAGTAGCCCCACAAGACGAACAAAGATATGTCTGACTGGTTGACTCTGTCGGTGTCATTGTGTAAGTTTCCGAATATCTGCGTGTCAGTGGTCTGCTGGCAGACTTGCTTTTTTTGAGAGCAATTGCATTTCCACAATGTTCACACTCCATAAGCCCAGAGTCTGGGCTGAAAAGCAAATTTCCACCACACGTATCACAAACATTTCTTCTTGCCATAGATTCACCCCTTGTGTTTATATAGTTATATAATACATATTTTCTTATTCATTTGCAAACAGAAAATGTATTCATATAAAAATATTTATTTTTTTAATTTCGACAGTTTTCAATATTTTTCAACAAACTAATTGCAAAATTTTCAATTGTATTTTACAATAAGGGAAAGGAGCGATTTTTTATGGGAAACAAAAAATTTGGTGACATTCATGCTGATCACAGATCAAGAATGCGTGAAACTTTCAAAAAGACAGGTCTTGAAGGTTTCAGTGACATCGAAAAACTTGAGATCTTGCTTTTTCATGCCATTCCATTCAAAGACACCAATCCAATTGCTCACGCACTACTCGATGAATTCAAAACATTCAGTGGAGTCATCAATGCAAGTTTCGAAGCTCTCACAAAAGTCAAGGGTGTCGGCGAAAACACTGCTCTCTTTTTCAACCTTCTGAACCAAACAATCAACGAATATTACAAAAGTTCAAACAACATGACAGAAATTCTCAACTCAAGAACCGCTCAGCTTTTCTGTAAAAATCTTTTTGTTGGCAAGCAAAAAGAAGAGATTTGGGCAATCTGTTTGAATTCTGCAAGTGAAATCATCAACTACAAAAAATTGTCAATTGGTTCAATCAGCAGCGCAATCCTTGAAATTAAAGACTTAACCCATTTTGTTCTCGACTGCAGATCAGAGCGTGTCATCATCACTCACAACCATCCAAGCGGCACGCCACTTCCAAGCAAGGAAGATCTCTCATGGACAATGAATGCCATGAAAGCATTAATTGCAAATGATATTGATGTCATTGATCACATAATTGTTTCTCCTCGTGGGACTTATTCAATGGCGTCAGCAAAATATATTCAACAATTCAAGCAATCACTGCCAAGCACGAAGGTTTCCAGTCTTGCAAACAAACATGGAAAGATGAAACCTTATCAAATTATTGAAGAATAACTTTTCAAACAGGAATTTTAAAACCTCACACCAAATAAATATAAGTGTGAGGTTTTTATTGTGTCAAAAATAAATAACAATGAAATAAAACAACTTATTCTTTCACTTGGATCATCGCCAAGTGGACTTTCCAACGAAGAAGCTCAAAAGAACCGAATAAAATATGGTGCAAACACTATTGAAAAAAGCAAAAGGCAAAGTTTTTTTCAAAAATTCTTAATGCAGTTTAAAAACCTGATGGTTCTTGTCCTTTTGATTTCCGCGATCATATCTCTTTCCACCGCACTTTTCCACAAAAACTATTCAGACTTGTTTGAGGGGCTGTTGATTTTGGGAATTGTCGTTGTTAACGCCTTTGTTGGAGCCCTGCAAGAAAGAAAAGCTGAAAACACACTTTTGTTGCTTGAAAAACAAACTCAAGCCAAAGCAAAGGTGTGGAGAAATAATCAATTATGCTATCTTGACATTGTTGATGTTGTTGTCGGCGACATTGTTGAACTCAAAAGTGGAGATTTTGTTCCAGCAGACATAAGACTGATTGAAACCAACAACTTTTCTTGTGATGAAAGTACACTCACTGGAGAAAGTAAACAATCAAAAAAGAATGCAAATGCAAAGGTGTCAAGCAAAGCCCTGCTCTCAGACAAAAGCAACATGTGTTTCAAAGGCACAACTGTTTCGCATGGAAATGCAAAAGGCATTGTGATCAGCACAGGGAAATTCACAGAGTTTGGAAAAATTGCAGGTCTGATAGCTTCAAGCACAAAGCAAAAAACGCCTCTTGAAAAAAATATTGACAAAATTGGAAAAGTCATCACAATTAGTGTTTCAATAATTGTTGTTGTTGTGTTTTTCGTTCAGATCATTTTTTCTCAAGTTAACTTTGGTGACGCATTCATGACTGCCATTGCACTTGCTGTTGCCGCAATTCCAGAAAGCCTCCCAGCGGTAATCACCATTATCATGGCTCTTGGTGTGCAGCGTCTTGCAAAACATAGTGCAATTGTCAAGACTCTCAGCAGCGTGGAAACTCTTGGCTGCTGTGATTGCATTTGCACTGACAAAACAGGAACTCTCACTCAAAACAAAATGAAGGTCGTCAGTGCCAGCTCTTCATAGGTGGCGGTGATCTCGCTGAGCATTGGGGCCCAGTCGGTCTCGGCGTGCGGCCACGTCAGCTGCACGCCCCACTGGGGTTCCCATTCGGCA
>JAFTJJ010000053.1 GCA_017456465.1 Clostridia bacterium
CACTCAAAACAAAATGAAGGTCGTCAGTGTTTTTGAGTCGTGCAAAACTTATAAAAAAAATGAATTTCTCCAAAACACAAATCACCTTGAACGCGTATTTTTGATTTCAAGCCTTTGTTCAAATGCCAACATAAACAGTGATGGGAAAATTGTTGGTGATTCGACAGAATGCGCACTTTGGGAATTTTCTTTGGAAAACAATTTCAACATCACAAAAACCAGAGAAAGTTTTAAAAGAATTTCAGAGCAACCTTTCAGTTCAGAAACAAAAAAAATGGTAACAATCAACACTCTTCAAAATGGGACTTATGCCTTTATCAAAGGAGCTTGTGACCTGTTGCTTGACAAATGCTCTTTTTTGAGAATCGACAACAAAATTGTTCCAATGACATCAAAATTAAAATCTCAAATTTTGACTGCTCACAGTCAATTCACAAACCAAGCCCAACGTGTTTTGATGCTTGCCGAAAAGCCACTTTGTGAAAGTGAAGAGTTTTGTGAAAAAGATTTGGTGTTTGTTGCTCTTGTTGGAATGATTGATCCACCAAGACCAGAGGTCTTTGATGCGATCAACAAATGCCACAAAGCAGGAATGAAGCCAGTAATGATCACTGGCGACCACAAAGAAACAGCTTTTGCAATCGCAAAATCATTGAATATCGCAAAAACCATGAACGAAATCATCACGGGACAAGAACTTGATGCAATTTCAGACACAGAACTCCCAAAACACGTCAACAAGTTTTCAGTTTTTGCGAGAGTAACGCCTGAACACAAATCGCGAATTGTCAGAGCCTTGAAAGAACAAGGACATGTTGTTGCAATGACTGGTGATGGCGTCAACGATGCTCCATCAATCAAGCAAGCCGACATTGGCACATGCATGGGTTCTGGCACTGACGTCACAAAAAGCGTTTCTGATCTCATCATTACTGATGACAATTTTGCAACCATTGTTGTTGCTGTGTCTGAAGGGCGAACAATCTATAACAACATTCAAAAAACAATTCAGTTTTTGATCAGCACAAATGCAGTCGAAGTTCTTGGATTGTTTGTTGCTTCAATCATCATGCGTGACAGCGTTTTTTTAACCGCATCACAAATTCTTTTCATTAATCTCATCACTGACAGTTTGCCTGCTTTTGCTCTTGGAATTGAGCCAGCAGAAAAAAATATCATGCAAAAACCACCCAGAAACTCAAAAGAATCAATATTCTCTGGAGAAATTGGAACTGCAATCATATATCAAGCATTTGTTCAAACTCTTGTGGTTCTCGTTCTCTTTGTTTGGGCATATCACACTTATGGAAATGCAACAGCAAACACCATGACATTCATTACTATTTGCTTAATGCAAATTCTCCATGCAATCAATTGCAAAACAAACAAAAGTATTTTTTCAATTAATCCTTTTGCAAACAAATTTTTCAACATAAGCTTTGTTGCCCTGCTTGCTTTGATTTTATCTGTCAGTCTCATTCCAGCATTCCAAACAGCATTCAATATTATTGCAATGAGCAATGTTCAATGGTGCATTGTGACACTTGCCAGCTTGTCAATTGTCCCACTAGTGGAAATATTTAAACTTATACTAAAACCCCAAAAGATCTGAAATTAATTGCCATCTTACTACATTATCTGCTATAATAAGACTTACTTAGGAGAAAGAAAATGATACATATACTAAATGCTGGAAATTACAAGGTTTTTGATGGATTGGTAATTACAACATTATCTCTCGTCAAACACACAAAAGAACCAATCCACATGATTTGCTTGACAATGGACCTGTCAGAAATGGATCCAAAGTATAAGCCTATTTCAAAAGAATGTGGTGACTACGTTGATGCCATATTGAAAAACGTTAACAAAAATAGTTATTTCGAACTTATTGATATAACAAAGACATTTAAAGATGTTCTTGGTGATTGTTCAAATATGAAAACTATTTGCACACCTTACACATTACTTCGCCTTCTTGCCGACAAAATTGATCTTCCAGATAAATATATTTATCTCGACACCGATACAGTGATCAATCGAGATATTTCACTTTTGATTAATGAAGATGTTGAAGGTTATGAACTCGGTGTGGTCAGAGATGCATACCGAATCAGCAAGACTTATTTCAATGCTGGTGTGATGTTGGTGAATCACAGGGAATGTCTGAAAAGCGGTTTGTATGAAAAAGCTCGCCATTTGATCATACACAGAAAAATGTTATATGCAGATCAAGACGCTCTCAACAAATCATGCACAAAAAGAAAGATGTTGCCATTAATTTACAATTCAAAAGATAAATATTATCCCGAAATCGTCGTTCATCATTTTTGCAATGTGAGAAAAAAAGGCAATTGGTTCAAACGCGTTAAGCCTTGGCATGTTGAACTTGTCAAAGAACGCATCACTGCATACAATGACATTCTCGATGATTACATATTCAGAAAACAACAAAGTGATTGGCCTGTTAAGGATTAAAAAAAAAAGCATTTCATTTTCGAAATGCTTTTTTTGTCTTCTCTATTCTATTGTCACAACAATTCCACTTTCTGTATATTCTGCTTGTCCAAGCAAATCAAGGCCTGATTGCAAAATATTCCCAAACTCATGTGTGAGTTTTTCAAGATCCATTTCATCTTCAACAGGGAAAATGAATGATATCAAAATATTCATTAATATTTCACTTTGCTCTGAATTTCGTCCATTTACACCAATGTTTCCTTCGCTATAAACCCATTCACCATCTGCAATTTCCAAGTGATAATCAAGAGTAATATAAATCGTTGAAGGAATCACCATATCAAGCACAAACATTGAAGTTCCCATTTCTGATGCCATTTGTTCACGCACATCGGTTGTATCAAATTTTATGATTGCGTGAATGTTTGCGCTTTCTGGATTGATCCCATCTCCAAGAATTTCTGGATTTATTGAGAGTTCCAAAATGTTGATTCCTATTGTGTTGATATATTCCAAATCTGGAAGTTTTCTTGCAAGAATTCCAAGCCCAAGCATCTTGTCAAGTACCCCTGCAATTTCCTTGTCTGAAAATTCAAGCGTTAATGGCTTCTCCACACCATCTTTTTGCTTTCCCTCGGAAATTGCATTATAATCAAGTTCCAAACTGTTTTCTTTTGATGGAAAAATATTTTTGAGCTTGTCTTCTGCTGTCTCAATATCAAGTTCTGTGAATCCGTTCTGAACAAGTTTGTTTTCGTCTGGTGAAGAATAAAGTGTGCTCATCATCCCAACAAGATCACTTATGTTGTAAATGCCATAATCACCAAAAAACCTTGGAACAATTGCCTTGTCCAAGAGAAAAAAACCACCCACAAAAATACTTACAATAATAATTATTGTAATTGTAAATTTTATGGCAAATCCATTTCTTTTCTTTCTCAAAGCCATTTCTCTACTTCATTCCCGTTGTAATGTTCTCAGTAATTATTCCTCGAAAAATTAAGTAGAGAGCCAGAATGCCAAACAACACCAAAAAGATGAATTTTAAAATTCCCATTCCCCTTTTCTTAAAAATTCCCATACCTAATCTCCGTACCTACATTATATAATTATTAATGGTGGTTGTCAAACAAAGCTTAATCACAATTATCGTTTTTTTGAACAATTGACAACTGACCAAATCTTGTCGTCCCATCAGTAATTTTAATATTGTCTGAGATTTCTCCACCAACAATCAAAAGAACACGACAATCTTTTGCAAGCACAAACAATGAATTTCTCACCGAATGTGACACCTTCTTGTCTGTTAAATAATCAGAGAGAGACTTTTCACCTGACCCAAATCGTTTGAACTTGTCTCCTGTTTTTCGCTGCCTAAAAACAGCTGATGACGGAATACTGTCAAGATCAAAATATAAATTACCATCACCAAAGCAAACTTCATCCGCTGAAACTTCCTTGATCATCACCATCAAATCATCAGATAATTCAATGTTTCCAATATGATAATTTTTATTTGTTATTTGTATTTTTTTGTTATCATTATTTGTAAATTTTACATTATTATATTCTTTTATTGCAAAAATGCCATATGGCAAACAAATTGTCGTACCGTTTTTCATCTGAGACAAGTCTTTGATCATTTGAACATGTCTCTGTTCAAAATCTGCAAAAATATCAAAATTCTTCATGATTTGTCTCAAAATTCTTGAATATACAGCAGAATGTTGATCAAAAATATTCACATCTACCACAAAGCCATCTTCAACCTGCTTAATCACTGAATAATCAATTGTGCTTTGAATGTAAGTCTCATCTTGCTCGGCGAATGCAGCAAACTTACACAAATTTGCTTCAACGCCTGAATAAATTCTTTTCAATCGAGGCAAAACTTCGTGTCTTACGAAATTTCTTGCATAGACAATTTCTTTATTTGATGAGTCTTCATGATATCGTACCTTATGTTTTTGTGCATATTCATAAATTTCTTCTTTTGAAACACCAAGTAACGGTCTCAAACAATTGAAGGTCTCTCGAATACCGACAGCTCCGGCAAGACCGCTTCCTCTTGCGATATGCATAAGAACCGTTTCAGCTTGATCTCCAGCATTGTGTGCAAAAATAACATAATCGAAATTGCCGTCATTTGCGAATTGCCAAATTGCAGCAAGCCGCAAATTCCTTGCAGACTCTTCAATCGTTTGTTTTTGGTCCAATTTATTGCTCATCACATCAATACTTTTGATTGTTGCTTTGAATCCCAATTTCTGTGAAACACTCAGGACAAGTTCAGCATCGGAGTTGCTTTCATCGCCTCTAAGATTGTGGTTAATGTGAATGACTTCTGCATAAAACTTACAACTTGTTCTGGCTTTCGAAACACAATCAAGCAAAACCATTGAATCAACTCCACCAGAAACAGCCAAAAGAATTCTTTTGGCATTGATTGTTTGCAAGAAATTTGGTGTGAGAAATGTTTTCATAATAACCTCTTGCCAGTATTATACAGCTTTTTTGTGTGTTTGACTATAGTTTTCACAAACTATTTTTGAATCATTTTGATCACAAGCACTGTCATGTCATCTTTTTCTCCACGTCTTCTTGCAAACGCCTCTTCCATGATGCTGTCAGCAAGAAGTTGGGGACTTGAAATTCTCTCACTGTTTACAAAGTTCAAAAACGCTTCGGGTGATGAAAAACTGTCAACAATTCCATCCGAAGCAATCACAACAATATCTTGATTCTCAGCATAAATTGTTTCGGCTGTTGGTGAAATTTGACCAATTATACCAAGAGGCAAACTTTCGCATTCAATAAGTCTGCTTTTTTGACACCCCTTGATTACACTCACACTTGCTCCAATTTTAATAAAATCAATCCTTCCACTTTCTGCATCAATAATTGCCGCATCCAAACATGCGAAATTTTCATCCCCTGCTGGCAGCAAAAGTTTGTTTACGCTGTCAATAATCGTGTCCGATGCAAAACCCGCTCTGTAAAAATTTTCAATAAGTGAAATTGTGGCAACACTAATTGCTTGTGCACTTTTTCCACTACCCATTCCGTCAGAAATTGCATAAAGATACTTGTTACCACTTATCTTTGTCACTGTGTAACTGTCACCAGAATCCGCACCACACTCCTTTGATACGGTCGAAATTCCTGAAACCAGTTCAAAATTTCCACACGGTTTTGCGACCAAAATGGAAAATCCGGCAATATCACACATCTTTCTTTCAACAATCGAAAATTTCATAGAAAAAAGTTTATTCATGCAAAATGTCAGATTTGGATTAAGCACATCTGCATTTTCGATCAAAACAACAATCGAATCAATACCAGAATTTCCACACAAACACATAACCTCACAAATCTTTACTTCATGGAATAACAGTTCATCATATAAATCAGCCGATTTTTCATCATCGAATTTCAAGTTTCTTGAGTAGTTCCTTGCAAGTTTTTCAAGGAGCTGAGCTGTCGCTTCAAGCTGATTTGCAACTTGCAAATTTGATTTGTCCTTTTCTTTGGTTTCTTCAACAAGAAAATTAAATCCCGAGATCACAGCGTTTGCACATGACACAACGCTTTGGATTTTCACACACTCACTGCCAATCAAACTTGGCACGTCCACCAGAGAAACTTTGCCTTTATTCACTCCTGCATGCACCATCACTTTGTAAGCTGACGCCATGTCGAGTTCACCAGCATGACATCTTTTATAATTTTCACAATTCCTACAGGTTTTTTTAATAACCTCTGGCACAATTACATCCACTGCTGAAACCTTGTCAATTGGTCCAATCAAAAGTGTTTTGTAAACACTTTCCATTTGGGAAAAAACTTTTGACATGTCAAGAATTTTGTCCCTGACGTCTTTTTCTGTAATCACTCTTGCATAATTTTCAATAATGCCAACTTTTTTTCCAAACATGCAATTAAGTTTTTTAATGACTTTTTCTGGAATCAATACACCGGCCAAAAGCCCCACGAAAACTGGGGCAATTGCCCAAAAATCGTATCCTCCATAAGCATTCAAAAAACACCCAATTGCAACGTCACTTGCAAACACCATGATTGCCACAAAAAGTCTTTTGTTGGTTGAAAAAGTTGTCATCACAACTGTCCACACGCAAAAAATTGCCATTGCTGACACCGATGATGATGACAAGCCAATCCCCACGCCTGCAAGAACTGAAGCAGTAATGATCACACTTGCAGATGTAATTCTGCTGCCAATAAAAAACAAGAAAATACAAAACAAAATTGTGCAGTTAAACTTTAAAATCATCAAATTTGCCATTCCAGAAAAACCAGCAACAACCGTGACAGCGTGACAAATTTTTTCATCAATAGTAAAACGAAGTTTTTTCCCTCTTTTGATCAAAGCGCCAAGTGACACAAAAAAAACAAAGTAAGCCACAAATCCAACAAGAACCTCAACGGCTGTGATTAAAATCTCTTCAGCTGAACCAAGACCAAAATAAACTTTTGCACTTTGACTCACCAGCATTACAAGAGATATCACATATGATGGGAAACTTTTCCTTGTAAACTTTTGTAAAACAAAAATAAAAACCATACCAACAGACACGCAAAAATTAATTACAAATCCAACAATTGAAAAATCAAGAATCATTGATGAAGCGAAATAATATATTGCAATGAGCAGTGGATTTCTCTTACAAGCAACCAAAGCAAAAGAAAATGCAACCCCGAAAGGGAAAATAACACCCAACACGCACGCCCTGCACATGATTAGTACAGACAAAAAAATTATGATCTGACGAACCAACTGGTTTCCATTTAACCTTTTCATATAATCATTATAAAAAAATGAACCATTACTATGTAACTCAAAATTAGTGGTTTTTGTATTCATTTGTCAAAAAAACAAAAACAAAATAAAAAATATTGTCTTTCAAAAATATTGACAAATTGAACTTTAGCAATTATACTATATCTCGTGAATCAGATGTGTGTCATCGTGCGAACTGAATAGATCGTTGGTCCATACCAGCCAAAGGTCAGAAGTTCAGACTTTTGAAAAAAGTCGTAATCTCTTTGGCACATAAAAGCAACTTAATACATATGTGCCATTAGCTCAGCTGGATAGAGCGTTGGTCTACGGAACCAAAGGTCAGGAGTTCGAATCTCTTATGGCACGCCAAACATATACCCATGACATCCTGTCATGGGTTTTGTTTTGTGCCATGAGAATCAATTCGAACGACTCGGAGTTCAGACTTTTGTTAAAAAGTCGTAATCTCGAATGCGCACGCCAAATAAAACCCTGGGACGAATGTCTCGGGGTTTTGTTTTGTGCCATGAGAATTAATTCGAATGACTCGGAGTTCAGACTTTTGAAAAAAGTCGTAATCTCGAATGCGCACGCCAAACATATACCCATGACATCTTGTCATGGGTTTTGTTTTGTGCCATGAGAATTAATTCGAACGACTTGGAGTTCAGACTTTTGTTAAAAAGTCGTAATCTCGAATGCGCACTCAAAACATATGGCCATGACAAAAATGTTATGTTTTTTCCTTTGCACTATTGATGCCATTGTGAGAAAAAGTCACCACTTTGTGTGATGACTTTTTCTTTTAAAACTTATCAATATTTTCCGCAAGAAACATTCTTTTGAATTTTTCATTGGTTGCATAAAGGTCATCAAACGTTCCAGAATCAATAATTTTCCCATTATCAAGGAAGAATATGATATCCGAATCTTTGATTGTTGAAAGTCTGTGAGCGACAATAACAATTGTGCTTGTTCCCTTGATGCCATCAATGCTGCGTTTTACTTCTTCTTGGGCAAAGTTGTCAAGTGAACTTGTACTTTCATCAAACAAAATTATTGCAGATTTTCTGAGCATTGCTCTTGCAATTGCAAGGCGTTGTTTTTGACCACCTGAAAGTTTGATTCCACTCTCTCCCACTTTTGTGTCAATGCCTTTTGGAAGTCCATCAACAAATTCAGCAAGTGATGCAAGCTTGAGCGAGTGCAAAATCTCTTCATCTGTTGCATCGGATTTTGCAAGAAGCAAGTTTTCTTTGATTGTCATATCAAAAATGTATGGGAATTGATTAACAAGAGAAAATGTTTTTCTGAGAGTTTCTTTGTCAAGACTGTTGACATTTGTGTTATCAATCAAAATTTCGCCAGAATCAACTTCCATCATTTTTGCAATCAAATTCAAAATCGTTGACTTTCCACTGCCAGATTTTCCAACAAAAGCAACTGTTGTGTTTCGAGGAATTTTGAAAGACAGATCCTCAAAAATCCTGTTTTCTGACACAAGTTTTTGTGTCTTTACTTTCGTCTTTTTGTCTGTTTCATATTCAAATTCCTTGAAAGAAAAGTTGACATTTTTGAATTCAATATCTCCTTTTACTTCAGGCAAGTTAACCTCTCCAAATCTTTCTGTAACAAACTCATATTCATCAAATAGAGCAAACATTCGATTGCTGCTCACCTTGATGTCCACAATTCTGTCTGCAACACCTGCGAGATCCCAAATGAATCCGTTGATGTTTGATTGGTTTGTGTGGATAATCATGAAAGTTGCAAGCGTTATGACACTCTTTTCCATGAGACTGATTGCAAACATCAAAAGGAAAAGACTGACAACTTCAATCAACGAGCTTCTTCCAATCCAAAATTTTGTTGAATCAGATTCTCCCTTATAGACAGCTTTTTTGTATTCCCCATATCTCTCTGCAGAAACTTCCGAAAGTTTTGTTTCAAGTCCAAGTGACTTGATGTCTTTTTCACTGCGAACAATTTCTGTTGTAAGAGTTGTAATTTTGTCACTTTCAGCTCTTGTTCTTGACCTGTTTCTTCTCCTGCACTTAAGCCTCCACATTTCAATAAGAAGCGAAACAGCCACAAGTCCAAACACAATAAGTCCAACATAAACATTGAGAACAGCAATATAAATCACCATGGCAAATGAAGTTATGATGTTTGCGACCATGTTCACAATGTCAGCAAGACTGTTAACAACCTTTTCAGGATCACTCACAATTCTTTGCACAAAAGTTCCAGTGTCGTGTGATGTGAAAGTCCTTGAATTAAGCTTGAATGCTTGTTTTGCAAGATCATTGTTGAGATCTGCCATGATCTTCACGCTGTATGTATCATAAAGCGCACCAGACGCCCACCAAGACAATCTTCTCATAACAGTTATCCCAAGAACAATCAAAAGATTTGAAACTGCCCCCTCAAAATCAAGGAAAGTAATAACTTCAATTGCTTTTGCAGTGTAAACAGTAACAAAAATGCTGCACACACCAGCAAAAATCGTTGTCAATATGTAAAACAAAACACCAAACTTGTACCTGCCAAAATACTGACCAAGTCCAATTTTATTTTTTTGCATAAAAAAAACCTCCGTAAAATTTTTTAATCCATACGAAGGTTAATGTTTAAATTTGATATATAAAAACTACACCAAGAGAAAACCATTCGCATGGACAATGATATTATTAAAATTAAAATATGTTGCATTATTCATGCGTTTCGTTCCTCCTTTTAATATTTTTTAATTTTAACACTTTGATATTAACACTCGTCTCAGCACTTTGTCAACCCATGTAATAAATTTTACTTTAAAAAATAGAACTTTTTCAAAATAATGCATATTGACACCATTTCTGGCTCGTGATATATTTTATTATATGAAACAGCAAACTCAAGAATTTTTGATTGATTTTATTTCACATAACCTTTACGGCAAATGCACTGGTTATGATTTTGAATTGCTCTTCAAACTTTACTCTGCTCTTGAAATTAAAACATTTTCTGAAATTTTGCCACGAGCAAAAGAATTTTGTTCGTTTCTTGAAAATCATTCTCATCTGATCACAACAGCAGATCCAGCCCACGCTCCACGAATTCCCGACAAAATTGCTTCTTTGAGGCACACATTCAAAACTTATTTTGAAACTCGCGGCAAAATTGATCAAAAAATTTTTGCTGACATTGTAACAACAATTGCTCCAAACAAAAGAAAAACAAAAACTCTCGATGTGGGTGCAAGCAAATTCCCTTACTCATCAATCTTGATGGCAAAAAAAATTGAACAATTGGAAAGCATGGACAAAAATTTTCTGCTTTCAAATGAAAGCCTGTTTGCAATGAATGTGATTGCAAGCGAAACTCTTTTTGATGAACAAACGTCAGTTAATGATTATGATTTTATCGTTGGAAGATATCCATGCTCTGCAATCATTCCAATTGTAAAAGCGTGCAAAGCCTCAAATAAACCATACTTTATTGAACTCTGTGAATGCAGCATTCCTTGGCCTTCAAAATGGCCAGCTGGTGAATACTTCGGTTGGGAAAATGTCCTCCCAGAAATTGATCCAAACGTTCATGTGATGAATGGTTACGCATTCAATATTGACGCAACAGAATCACAAATCATGAGAGTGATTAACCGACAAAATATGAAAAAAATCTTCACTTTCAAAAATGACATTTATGTTCCAAGAAGAATTTCAAACAATTCAAACGACACAGTTGTCATCTCTGATGGGACATGGAGCAAACAACCCGAAGAATTTGAAATGATTTAAACAAATTATCAAAAACAAGCAGAATTCATTTTGCTTGTTTTTATTTTTTTATATATATTTTATTTAATATAAATATATCAATAAAAAACTCTTGACATTTTTCCCATTGTTAGTTATATTAATACTCGCCCATAAAAATAGGCAACAATTTATTACACAAAACCACAACATGTTGTGGTGCAAATAACTTTTATGGAGAATATATGGTGTTTGGACGAATTCATTCAATTGAATCAATGGGACTTGTTGATGGCCCAGGAATCAGAGTTGTTGTCTTCTTTCAAGGCTGCTCTTTGAGATGTAAATTTTGTCACAACCCAGACAGTTGGGACATGTCTCAAGGACAACAAATGTCATCTGCAGACATCATGGCAAAAATTGTAAGATTCAGACCCTACTTTGAAAGAAGTGGCGGTGGGGTGACTTTTTCAGGTGGTGAACCACTTCTCCAAAAAGAATTTCTTGTGGAGCTCTTGCGAGAATGTAAAAAGCAAAATATTCACACGTGTTTGGATACTGCGGGGGTTGGCAGTGGAGATTATGATGAAATTCTATCACTCACAGACCTTGTGCTTTATGATGTGAAAGCAATCACAGAGTCAAAATATGAAGAAATTTGTGGAAGGAAAATGGATCAAACAACCAAATTCCAAAAGGCACTTGAAAAAAGCGGAACACCAACAATCGTAAGACAAGTTATAATTCCAGGTGTCAATGATTCAGACGAATATATGATTTCACTCAAAAATTACATAAAAACCAATATTCCAACGGCATTCAAAGTTGAACTTTTACCATTTCACAAAATGGGGGCTCACAAATATAAAAAACTCAACATTGTTGATCCATATTCATCAATTGATGCAATGGATGCCGAAAAGACAAACAACTTGTGGCAAAAACATTTTAAAGACATGAAGGAGGAAATTTTATGACAAACAGAAAACCTTTTAAAGGCGGGAAATGGCAAGAAGAAATCAATGTTCGTGATTTCATTCAACAAAACTATACACTTTTTACCGGAGACGGTTCTTTTCTCGTTGGTCCAACACAAAAAACACAAAATGTATGGAACAAATGCATAACACTTTTGAACGCCGAACTTGCAAGGGGTGGTGTTCTTGATGTTGAAACAACTCAAATTTCAGGAATCAACAACTTCAAACCAGGCTACATCGACAAAGAAAATGAGGTCATTGTTGGACTTCAAACTGACGCCCCACTCAAAAGGATCGTCAACATTTATGGTGGAACAAGAATGGCTGAACAAAGCCTCAAAGAATATGGCTATGAACTTGACCCAGTCTTGAAGGCACATTTCAATGAATTCAGAAAAACTCACAATCAAGGTGTTTTTGATGCATATCCAAAGAGCGTGAGACTTGCTCGTCATGCTGGACTCTTGACTGGCCTTCCTGATGCTTATGGCAGAGGAAGAATCATCGGAGACTACCGCAGAATTGCACTTTATGGAACAACAAAGCTCATTGAAGAAAAAACCAACGAATGGAATAATCTTGATGGTGACATGACAGAAAGTTTGATTCGACTCCGTGAAGAAATTTCATCACAGGTTCGTGCACTCAAAGAAGTTGAGGAAATGGCTGCAAGCTATGGCGTTGATATCACAAAACCAGCAGAGTCTGCAAGAGAAGCTGTTCAAGCGCTTTATATGGGATATCTTGCAGGAATCAAGGAAAACAATGGAGCTGCAACGTCCCTTGGACGAACATCAACATTCCTTGACATTTACATTCAAAGAGATCTTGATGCTGGAATCATCACTGAAGAAGAAGCTCAAGAGCTGGTTGATCAACTCATCATCAAACTCAGACTCGTAAGACATTTGAGAACTCCAGAATACAACGAACTTTTCGGCGGAGATCCAACCTGGGTGACTGAGTCAATCGGTGGTGTTGGAATTGATGGCAGACCACTTGTCACCAAAAACTCATTCAGATATCTCCACACACTCATCAATCTTGGAACTGCTCCCGAACCAAATCTCACTGTTTTGTGGTCAGAAAAACTCCCAGAAAACTTTAAAAAATTCTGTGCAGAAATTTCAATAAAAACAGATTCAATTCAATATGAAAGCGATGATGTAATGCGTCCAATTTATGGTGATGATTACGCAATTGCTTGCTGCGTTTCAGCAATGAAAGTCGGCAAACAAATGCAATTCTTTGGAGCTCGTTGTA
The DNA here is from genome assembly GCA_017456465.1 of Clostridia bacterium. Classification (GTDB taxonomy): domain Bacteria; phylum Bacillota; class Clostridia; order Christensenellales; family UBA1242; genus RGIG3872. The sequence continues at coordinate 13,245 of JAFTJJ010000053.1, forward strand.
ACCTTGCAAAAAGCCTTCTTTACGCAATCAACGGTGGCGTTGACGAAATCGAAGGAAAACAAATCATACCAGGCATTGAACCAATCACCGATGAACATTTGTCTTATGACAAAGTTTGGGAAAATTACAAGAAGGTTCTTTCTTATGTTGCTGGACTTTACGTCAAAGCCAACAACATCATTCACTACATGCATGACAAATATGCATATGAAGCAAGTCAACTTGCACTCCATGACACAGATCCTGAAAAACTCATGGCGTTCGGTGTCGCTGGGCTTTCAGTTGCAGCCGACAGCTTGTCTGCAATCAAATTTGCAAACGTGAAACCAATCAGAAACGAACAAGGCATTGCTGTTGACTTTGAAACGGTTGGCGAGTTCCCAAAATACGGAAATGACGATGACAATGTTGACGCACTTGCTGTCGATATTGTGACATACTTCATTGGAGAACTAAAAAAACACCCACTTTATCGCGACGCAAAGCACACTCTTTCAGCACTCACAATTACAAGCAATGTCATGTATGGCAAAAAAACAGGAACAACTCCTGATGGCAGAAAGATTGGTGAACCTCTTGCCCCAGGTGCAAACCCAATGCATGGCAGAGACAACTCTGGAGCTCTTGCTTCTTTGAACTCAGTTGCAAAAATCCCATATAAAGATGTTTGTCAAGACGGATGCTCAAACACATTCTCAATTGTTCCAAATGCACTTGGAAAAACAATTGATGACCAAAAAAACAACCTTGTGAACATTTTGGATGGTTACTTTGCGCAAGGTGCACAACACATCAATGTGAATGTGCTGAGTCGTGAGACGCTCATGGACGCATATGAGCACCCAGAAAAATACCCAATGCTCACAATCAGAGTTTCAGGTTATGCAGTGAACTTCCACAGACTCTCAAAAGAACAACAACTTGAAGTTATAAGCAGAACTTTCCATGACAAAATCTAATAACAAAGAAAGACCGCAAGCTATTTGCGGTCTTTTAATTTTGTAACACACAGATGTTTCTGTATTATTCAAATCAAACAAAAAAACCATGCATAAAAGCATGGTTTAATTTTATTCTTGAACAGGTTCCGAAACAATTTGAGCTTTTTTTGATTTCAAAAAATCCGACAAATGAACAAACCCAAACAAAGCAAACAAAATACCTGCGACACATGAACCAATAAGCAATGGGATTGATTCAAACATCATCGTTGCAAAGACAACATAGGAACATGCAGCAACAAATTCAACAACAAACATTGCAATATTGAACCCTTTGCTATATCGTTCTGCCCCTCTACCGAGATATTTAAATGAAATAATCGACATTACAAAATTCACTAAACTCAACACAGCAGGCAAAGCCAGAGCGACGCCACGAACAATCAACTCCGCCCTCTGCGCACTTGTGTCAGCCTGTTCAATGCCTATTGATAAAAACACAATTAACACATAAGAAACATAACCAAAAACCCCACCAGCAATCAAGCTTGTTATAATGTTAAGAACTGAAGCCACTTTACTCTTTTTATTCATAATACCATTCTCCTTTTACTTTCTTAATATGATTATATCATAACGGTTTTTTATATGTATATCAAATTAAGTTATTATGTGAAAATTTTTTAAATTATTTGTTTTAGTTTGACACATTAACAGAATCAAAAGTATACTTGTTTATATAAGAAAGGAGAAAATTTATGGAAAGAGTTGCTAAATTTGAAAAAATAAGCTATGAACAATTCAAGAAAGACTGGGCATCAACAATTTGTGAATTGCCAGAAGAAAAAATGCAAGAAATATATAATAACATCAAGGTTCCAACAAGAGCAACTGCAAGATCAGCGGGATATGACTTTTATTTGCCAACATCCGTTTCAATTGATGCCGGCTCAGAAATGACAATTCCTACAGGAATTAGATGCCGAATGGAACCAGATTACGCCCTTATCATTTGCCCCAAAAGTGGACTTGGATCAAAATTCAGATTTCAACTCAACAACACTTTGGGACTCATTGATGCGGATTATTATTATTCAGATAATGAAGGACACATGTTCTGCAAAGTCATCAATGACAACAGACAAGGGAAACAACTTGTGCTCGAAGCTGGAGCAAAGTTTGTTCAAGGTTTTTTCTTTAAATACGGAATCACCGAAGACGACTCGGCTGTTGGAGACAGAAATGGCGGATTTGGAAGCACCGGAAAATAATTGTTAATGACAAAAAGAAGGAAGTGTTTTTTCACTTCCTTTTTCTTTACTTTTTCCCTTTCACAGCACCACAAGACTCACACTTTATTTCATCTTTTGGCAATTGACTTCCACAATAGTCACAAAATTGATTTTCCCCATTATTATCTTTTACTTCATCAAAAATATTTTTATTTGAGTCATCAACACGTGTTTTGTTCAAAAAGTTTTGTGCCTTCTGTGTCGCAAAACTTGACAATAAAACAAATATCCCCACCATGCAAGTTGCAACTCCGCCAAATATTCCAAATGCCTGTTTTGAACTAGCATTAAACCAACCATCGTCCCCCATGCTTGGAATTTTTGCTGTCGCGTTCTTAATGAAAATAATTGCGCCTGCAATTATTAACACAATGCCTATGATTTTTAGAATTATATGACCACCCTTTTTAGTCTTTCCCATTTTAAACTCCTACTTTTCAAAACTACTGTCCTTCACAATGTAAATTGGTCTGTTTTTTGCCTGCCTGAAAATTTTTGCAATATAATCACTCGTCACAGCACTACCGAGCATCACAAGGCTTCCAACAAAACACACAAGAGGAGAAATTGTCATAAATATGCTCGGAGCAACACCAATACACCACATTACAATATCAGCAACAAACAATCCAAAAGCGCCAAGACCCAACAAAACTGACAAAATCATGTTGATTTTAAGTGGAGCTGTTGAAAAGTCTTCAATTCCACCAATTGCATACTTTGTGAGCTTTTTGAAATTCCATTTTGTGGTTCCTGCAACTCTGTCAATGTTTTGATATTCAAGCCATTTTGTCTTGAATCCAACCCAACCAAATATTCCTTTTGAAAATCTGTCAACTTCTGCCATTGAAAGAATCGCATTTGTCATCTTTCTGGTCATGAGTCTGTAGTCTCTCGCTCCATCAGTAATGTCTGCATCACTCATTTTGTTGATGAGTTTGTAAAACTTTCTTGCAAACCAACTTCTGATTTTAGGCTCTCCCTTGCGATCAGTCCTTCTGCAACCAACGCAGTCAAAGCCTTCTTCTGTGATTCCTTTATACATTTCAATGAGAAGTTCTGGCGGATCTTGAAGATCTGCATCCATCAACCCAACAAAGTCGCCAGTGGCATTTTGAAGGCCTGCATAAATTGCAGCTTCTTTTCCAAAATTTCTTGAAAATGAAATATATTTCACTTGTTTGTCTTTTTCAGCAAGTGCTTTCACAAGTTCAAGTGTTTTGTCACGGCTTCCGTCATCAACAAAAATAAGTTCAAAATCAACTTTGTTCATTCGAGCAATCACTGCTTTCATTGATTCGTAATATGCGTTTACACATTCTTCTTCGTTGTAACATGGAACAACAATACTTATCTTTTGTGCCATAATTTCTCCTGCAATAATATGAATTTATAATTATATAATAAATGATTATTGATTATTAGTCAATTAAAAATTGACAAACCTAATTTATATAAAGTAAAATTTAAATGAGCGTTATCGGAGGTATAATCATGATTGAAACAAAAATTGTTGGTCACAATAACATTGAACTTTTCACAAGGATTTGGAATGATGCAAAAAATCCAAAAGCCGTGGTGCAAGTTATTCATGGAATGCGCGAACACTCTGGAAGGTATTTGAGATTCTGCAAAATGCTTGAAGATAATGGCTATATTGTTTTCATCACAGATTCAAGAGGTCATGGAAAAACCTGTCCGTCTTTTGAAAAACTTGGACACGGAGAAAAAGATATTTATGCCGAATGTGTCCAAGATCAAATCACTGTTTCAAAACATATAAAAGAAAAATATCCACAACTTCCACTCTATGTTTTTGCTCATTCTTTTGGTTCAATGATTGCTCAAAAATACATTCAACTGTGTGATCTTGCAGATAAAGTTGTTCTTTGCGGAACAAATAATGGCAACAATGGAACATTCAAACTTGGTCTGTTCATCACCAATATTCAAAAAGCCTTTGTCGGTTCAGAAAAGACAGCAAAACTCGTTGAAAAAACAAACAGAAACTTGTATGCAAAAAAATTCGATCGCGGCAATTGGCTCACGAGAGATGAACAAATTTTTGATGCCTACCTTGCTGACCCATACTGCAAAGCAGAGTTCCCAATAAGTTTTTATAACAGTCTTTTCAAACACATGACAAAAGTCAACAACGGCATCAAAGACATCAAAAAGGACATCAAAATTTTCCTCATTGCCGGAGACCAAGACCCTGTTGGAAATTACAGCAAAAATGTTGTATCCCTCACAAAACTTTATCAAAAACATGGCCTCGATGCCACTTGCAAAATTTATCCAAATGCCCGACATGAACTTCACAATGAAACAAACAAAGAAGAAGTTGATAAAGATATTTTAAACTTTTTTAATAATTAAGTTAAAATACATTGCTAATTTAGTACTCTCATGCTTTAATATAAATGTATATAAAGGAGGAATTATGACAATTCAAGAATTATATGATTTTTTGAACGAATTTATTGAAAGGCACCCAAAGTGTAAAGATCAAAAAATTATGGTAAAAAAATTAGATGACGATTTTACTTGGGAAGAAGTCACAATCGTAACTAACACAGTTGTGAAATCTTGTCCTCAATATGGTTCACCACTTTATTTTCATTCTCAATCTGAAGAAGCGGTTGCAAAAACACGCATTGAAAGAATGAAAGATCTTGATGATGACGATGAGTATTATGTTTAACAAAAAAAGAATGTCTAAGTTGTGACATTCTTTTTTACTAGTCTCAAAAGTTGGTAATCCTATCGTGTTTTTTAATTTTATTATTAGTTAATGTGCCTGCTCATAACCAACAAGCCCAGGAATTGAAACTTCGCCACTGTAACTATTATATTTATACTTATCTAATGTTGAATAGCCATCAGAATCTCCTACTTCCTTCTTATAATCACACTCAACAAGTTTTCCGTTCTTGTATGTCACATCCATCTGAATGTCATAATATGTTATATCACTTCCTTGTTCGATTTCAAAAGCAAGATCAATTTCGAACTTGATTCTGTCATCATACTGCACTTTTTTGAATGTATTTCTTGCATTTGGTGCAGGCATTGCAATGTTTAAATCATTAGCAATCATGTTGTGCATCTTATACATTGCAGACAAAGGCCAAACTATGTTTACCACCTTGATAACTCTGCTTTCGCTGGACGCATAATCCTCTGCCCTAATATTTGAAAAATTTAGATTAAAAACAAATTTTGATGTCTCATTGTTTTTCACGTGTTTTGTATAGCATTTGTTGTTGAACAAATAAATTTCATAATCCTCTGATTCAAAGTTACAAACAATTTTTGCCTTAACACTTGAACCTGTCGCATCAATCCATGCAGACATTCCATTCACAGTAATAAGACACTTATTTTCAACATCTTCTTCGGCTTGAAAATACTCTACAAACTCATCATAACTCGACGTTTCCAATCGAGGCTCTTCATCTTTGCCACCAAAACATCCAACAAATGAAAATCCCAAAACAAAAATAAATAATGCTGTAATTATATTTTTTAATTTTTTCATCTTTCGTTTCCTCCTTGTGAACCAGCTTGTGCCTGGTTATAAATTTGATTTCTCATTTCTGTTGTCGCTTTCAAAAACACTTCATGATAGTTTGGATGTTCCAATTCATTAAAGCCCTGTTTCTCCATCTCCTCTTCAATAGCCATATCCGTCTGATGCGCCAATTTTAGATAATCGCGAACTTCATCAAAACCAATCTTGTCAAGACCATTTTGCGACAAATCGCACCTTCCAACATTTTCACAAATTCGTGCACCGCGATCAAGCATGAAATCAACCATATCAATTATCGTGTCTTTTCTTTGCTGATTTTCGATTTTTGCTTTTTCGTTTGCACGCTGAATTTGAACTCGCCTTCGTCTTTCTTCTTGAATTTGTTGATCTCTTCTTTTTTCGTGATCACCAGACAAAGAAATTGGTTTTCTATGTGGATAAATTGCCTTGATTGGACCTTGTTGAATCGAATGCATGAGTAATGTTCCAGTC
>JAFTJJ010000054.1 GCA_017456465.1 Clostridia bacterium
AGCAAGCAACCACCACAACCTCGATCCTTGATTTGAAACAATCAATCCAAGATCAAAACCATTTGAATATTCACTCATGAAACCAGAAACGATAAATGCCATCAACACAATGTTGATGATCAGAAAGATTGCATTTGTGATCTGACTTTTCTTCTTTTTTTGAGGTGATTCCGTTTGCTTTGCTTCTGCAAGCCTTTCTTCAATCACTTCCTTGTCAAAATCGACATCCATTGCTTCTTGTTCGATAGTGTCAAGACTTTTGTCAATGGTCTCTTCTTTTGTTTCATTCAAAACTTCTGAAGAGCTGTTCTCATTTTTTTCACAAGAAGACAAAGCGGAGCTTTCGTCGTCCACTTTTTGAGTCAACATTTCTTCAGATTGTTCAACCTCTTTTTCTTCTTGTTTTTTGCTCATACGTTTATGTTATCAAACAAATAAAAACTTGTCAATTAAAAAAAGTTCCAAACACTTAGGTTTGAAACTTTATTTGCTTTTTTATTAATATCCAATGGCTTCAGACAATTCTTCATATGTCATTTTGTATTCATATGAAATTTTTCCATCTTCTTTGTAGTCGGCCACAAGTTTGTTTCTGAACTTTGTGAAATATGTTCCATTATCTCCAACAAGTTCAGATTTGATCATGTCATAGAAATAATCATAAAGTGTTTGCTCAGTCATGTTTGAAACCTTTTTATTTTTAAGAGCTCCAATGATTTCAGCTGTTGACTTCAAAATCATTTTCCCATTGCCATCATCTTTCATGTAATCAACAATCGCGCCATAGTTATAAACATCTGTGAGCATCATGATGTGCAAGCCATAATCAGAGAGAACAGTGCTGTAATCACCAATTGTTCCCGCACCATTGTCATAAAGTTCACGAGCGCCATCAGCAAAGTCAGAAACATAAGATCCATGATTGTCAGCTTCACTTGAAATTGTGAAACCCAGTTTTGCTGAAAGTTTTTCAGTGAGTGAACCAGTGTCTGCTGAATATTGCCATGCAAGTTTGTTGAACTCATAGGCAATTGCGTTTGGATTTCCTTCATTGGCTGTCACAATTGCACCAACCTTAAGAAGAATTTCTGACGCTGTCACCTTCACATCAACCATTTCACCTGATCCGTTGTCTTCTTTCACTGTGAGACCTGTTTCTGCGTCACGGTATGTTCCCCAAAGATTTTCAAAACTTGCTCCTGCAAGTTCTTGTCTGAGAGCTTCATATTCTTCTCTGAACATGTTGTCAAGTTTTGCATCATATCCTTCATGTTCTTTGAGTTTCTCAAGTGTTGCATCTTCAAATTTCACAAGAATGTGTTGAACTGTGAAATATTTATATTCACCATTGTTGTGATAAAGAACCAAACTTTCATTTGATGAACTTGTAATAACTTCAACATAAGCATCTTCTGAAGAATTTGCTTGAGTGTCCTTGCTCACAAGTTCCACAAATTTTGCAACGATTTTATCATCTGACAAAAGTTCATCATCAATGACACCGTTGTTTTCTTGATATTCTTGATATTTTGTGTAAAGAGCTGAATCATAATAAGAATCGAAAAGTCTTTGCATTTCTTTTTCGAGAACAACAGATCTGCTTGAATCTTCGCCCTCAGCTTTTGCAGCAATCATAAGACTGTCAATATATCTTGTGAATGCAACATCACGGTAAACCTTGTCATCTTGCTCTGTGATTTGTTTTTCTTGTTCATCTCTTGGTTTATCTTCATCGAGTTCCAAAACATACTTATAAATCGCACTTGTTTGAAGTTCTTCAATTTTGCTTGCAAGCGTTGGCATTGTTGCTGAAGTTTTACCGACATAAGAAACAGCTTCAATTTTGTTTTCTGTTGGATCATATGGCTTATAAACATATGCAGTTTCTTCATCTTCATCATCTTTGAGCCATTCTGGCAAATCATCTTCAGATGTTCCAGCTTGAAGTCTAAGTGCCTTTTCTATTGTGTCAAGTTGAGAATCAACATTGTCAAACACCTTGTACCAGATTTCATCATATTCGTCATCAATAAACTTAAGCTCTCCACTTTCAAGCATCTTTTTTGCTTCACCAAGAACAAGAGTTCTGTTTTCAACTGTTGAATAAAAAAGATCCATCATTGTGTCTTGATCATAATACATAAAATATTGATAGTATTGGTTGTAAAAACTGTAGTACTGATCAACAAGTTCTTTTCTTGTTATTTCAGTGTCACCAACAGTCATAACAACTTCAGTGTCTTTGTATGAATTGTCAGTTTCAACCAAGCTGCACCCTGTGAAGAAAAAACTGAAACATGCACAAACACATAGGATTATTGATAGTAATATCTTTTTCATCGTAATTGCTCCCAATTTAAAGTTACTTTGATAGTATAAATGATAGAATTCAAAAAATCAACAGTTTTTTGTTTTTATTTTTGAATTATACAATATATTCAGTGTAAATTTATTCATCATCACCATCAAGAAGCTCCAAAAATTTAATAATCTCTTCAATATTTTCCTGAATTGATCCAAGTTTTGAGAACTTGATAACCTCCCCGTGCGACAAATCGAGCACACATCTCGCGCGAAATGCATAAATTGCTTCGCCAATCTTTTCATTTCCAACGATTTTTTCATCGTCTTCAAAAACGAGTTTAATTGATCCATCATCCGAAACAATTTCTTTAACTCTTGCATTCGATCCAAGAGCCCTAAGATAAGAAATCTTGAGCAAATTTTCGGTTGGTTTTGGAATGCACCCAAAAGATGCTTCAAGTGAATTCTTGACATCTTCAAACGAATCAAAACCAGAAATTGTTCCAATGTTTTTATATGCTGTCATTCTGTCTTCACTCTTCAATATGTAATTTTCAGGAATGAAAGCATCAATCGCAAGCCTCACTGTTGTCTGACTCTTTGGTTTTTGTTTTGCCCCCTTGAGTTCACTGACCGCCTCTGAAAGCAACTTGGCATACATGTCATAACCGACTTTTTGCATATGCCCATGCTGCTCTGCGCCAAAAATATTCCCTCCACCACGAATTTCAAGATCTTTCATCGCAAGCTTAAATCCACTGCCAAATTCTGTGAATTCTGAAATAGCCTCAAGTCTTTTGTATGCATCGTTTGTGAGAACCTTGTCTCGATTGTAAGTGAAATAAGCATAAGCAAGCCTGCTTCCTCTTCCCACTCTTCCCCTGATTTGATAAAGTTGACTAAGCCCAAACTTGTCACTGTCAACAATCACCAATGTGTTTGCATTTTCAATGTCAATGCCGTTTTCAATGATGGTTGTGCACACAAGCACATCAGCTTCACCACGATAAAAAGAATAAATAACATTTTCAAGTTCTTTCCCCGACATTTGCCCGTGAGCAACCACAACCCTCGCCTCTGGCGCAATTTCTCTGATTTTTTGTGCAAAGGCATAAATTCTCTCAACATTGTTAAAAAGAATGTAAACTTGTCCAGACCTTTTCATTTCTCTTGTGATTGCATCAGCAATAAGAGCGTCTGACTCTTCTGTCACAGATGTTTCAATTGGAAGCCTAACCGATGGCGGCGTTGAAATGATTGAAACATCTCGGATTCCCGAAAGCGACATGTGAAGAGTCCGCGGAATTGGTGTTGCTGAAAGCGTCAAAACGTCAACATTCTTGTGGTTAACCTTGAGTTTTTCTTTGTCTTCAACACCAAACTTTTGTTCTTCATCCAAAATGATGAGGCCAAGATCTTTGAACTTGACGTCTTTTGAAAGCAATCTGTGCGTTCCACAAATAATGTCAATTTTGCCTTCTTCAAGTTTTTTCAAGATTTCTTTAACTTCTTTTGGTTTTTTGAATCTGTTTAAAACCTCAACATTAACACCAAACTCTTTGGTTCGATTTGATGCAGTGTTGAAATGCTGTTCTGAAAGGATTGTTGTTGGAGCAATGAATGCCACTTGTTTCCCAGCAATCACCGCTTTGAATGCTGCTCTGAGTGCAACTTCAGTTTTTCCAAACCCAACATCACCGCAAAGAAGCCTGTCCATAACCTTGCTGCTTTCCATGTCCTTTTTGATTTCCGACAAACTGATCAACTGATCCTCTGTCTCTGTGTGTGGGAATGAATTTTCAAACTCAATTTGAAGCATGTCATCTTGTGGAAAAGCATATCCCCTGAGTTTCTCTCGCTCAGCATAAAGTGAAAGAAGGTTGAAAGCAATTTTTCTGACGCCTTCTTTAACTTTTGCTTTAACCCTTGCAAACTCGGCTCCTCCAATTTTGGAAAGTTTTGATGGTGTTTCGCCACCTGAGAATTTCTCAAGCATGTTCATTTGATCAATGGGAACAAACAACTTGTCTCCGTCACGGTATCGAACCACAACATAGTCTTTTGTCCCAAAGTTTCCGTCAAGCTTTGAAACGCCCTCACACACCCCAATTCCGTGGAATGAGTGCACGACATAGTCACCAACTTTCGGAACAGAAAACACATTCTTTCTTGATGCTGAATATTTCTTTTCTTGAGTCTTTTTTGCATAGAGATCATATGTTCCAAAAACCATTATTCGCTCAGATGGCATGCTCATTCCACTTGGAAAACATTCTGGAATAATTGCAGACTCAAAGTCAGAAATTCTTGCCTCTTCTTTGATGTCAATGTAACAATCATGGTTTTCAAGCGTTTGCTTCAAGCCTTTTGCATTTTCCATGTTTCCCGCAAAAATAAACACCTTGTGTTCATGAAACACAAGAGACCTCACAGTTTTTGCAAACTCACTGTGACTGTGAGAATATCTGAGGGCTGGATTTGACTTCACTTGAGCCACAAAATCAGGACTAAAGAGATTGTTCGCTGATGTAATTTTCTGAAAAGCCACACATGTAAAACTTTCAAATGATTTTTGCAGCATCTCAAATGAGTTATAACACTTTTCATCAATCAAATTTTTTGATTTTGCAAGATTGGCAATTCTTGCCACATATTCTTTTTCAATTCCTGTCAAACTGTCAAAAACCATCTTTGCTTCATCAAAGCAAATGATGGCGTTTTCCCCGTGTGCAGCCTTGACATAATCAAACAACGATTTTGGTTTTTCATAAAGAAGTGGCAAAATCACTTCCATTGCATGCGATCTATCACCCATCTCAAGACGAGAAATAATCTCATTTAAGTTTTCAACAAAATCGTTTTGAACTTCAGCAGAATCAAACTTTCTTGATTTCATTCCTTCAAGTTTTTCAATGATTTCCTCAAAATCGTCAGAAAAAATCATTGTGTCAGGACAAATTGAAATTTCCTCCAAGTCCCCTGCACTTTTTGTTGTTTCTGGATCAAGTTCAGAAATCCTCTCAACCTCATCGTCAAAAAAGTCAATTCTGTATGCTTTCATGCTTCCCGCATCATAAAGATCCACAAGATCTCCACGCACAGCAAAATCTCCAGGATCTGACACAAGATCAACTCGTTTGTAACCCGCATCATTCAAACTCTTCACAAAATCAGATCTTTCAATTGTTTGCCCTTTGGAAATTCTGATGATTGATTTTTCAAAAAATTCCACAGGTGCAAGTGGCATCAAGAGAGCCTCGGTTGGAACAATGACAATTTTTGCGCTGCCATTCAAAATACGTGCAAGCGTTCGATTTCGTTCCAAAAAGCTGTCTGCACTCACCGCTCTTTTATAAATAAGATTGTCTGCAACCGCAGGAAATAACACAACTTTCTCAGAAAAAACACTTTCAAACATTTCCTGAATTTTTCTTGCATGAACAATGTCACTCGTCACATACACAAGCGTTTTGTCAAAAGCTGCTGAAAGCATGACTTTCAAACTTTCTGTTGCACCAAAAAATGAGCAAGATTTTCTTGCCCATACCCCCTCCAAAACCTTTTTGAGTTCGGAGTTCAATTCACCAAAATTCAAAAATTTTTTGTTCATAAGTAATGCTTTGTTTGTTTTTAATGATATCTTTGCATAACAGCCGACATGCTGTCACCCATGATCAAATCATAAACCGAATTTGCACCTTTGTCAATACCCATCATTTGATCCTGTGTCATCTTTGCCTTTGAAAGCACAAAATCTGCAAGATCCATAAATTCTGGTGCTTCCCCAACGCCAATTCTCACTCGCTTGAAATTGTTTGCACCAATTTCTGCAATTATACTTTTTAAACAATTATGTGTTCCAGCGCTGCCCTGCTCCCTGATTCTAATTCTTCCAGGTTCAAGATCAATGTCATCAGAAATAACAATGATTTCATCCACATTAATCTTAAATTTTTTCATTAGACCTTTTGCAGCAATTCCACTGAGGTTCATAAAAGTTGTTGGTTTTGCAAGAATAATCTTTTCACCATTCACGAAAGCCTCTGCAACGTCTGCGTCGCATTCTTTTTTCTTGAATTTAACGTTCAATCTTTCTGCAACCTTGTCCACAACCATAAACCCCATGTTGTGAACAGTTGCTTCATACTTCTTCCCAACATTTCCAAGTCCAATCACAAGTTTAATCATATGCTTTCACCCGTTTTCACATTTTGAGCAACAGTTTTGAGGGATTGCACTTGCGCTCCTTCACCAATCATTACTCCAGCTTTAATTTTTACTCCATCTCCAAGAATCGCGTTTTCAAGAACACGAACTATTTTCTGTTTGTTTCCCAAAAGTTCACACCTTGCACCAACTTTCACAAAATTGTGCACCCTTGCAGATGAAACATAAGAATTGTTTCCAACTTCAACATTTTCACCAATGCTTGATTTAAAAATGCTCACATTCATCCCAATATTGGCATTTTTGTTGATCATCGAGCCGTCTGCAACTGTGCTTCCAGCAGAAACCAACACCCCACTTTCAATAACACTTTTCTCAATTCTTGAGTTTTTGATTTTTACATTTTCACAAACCTTGCATGACTCCAAATCTGAACTTTGAATCTTGCAGTTTTCACCAATCTCAGTTTTCCCAGCAAGCCTTGTCATTCCTGAAATTGTTGTGTTTTTTCCAATTGAAACATTTGCATCAATCACAAGCATGTCTGGATTTTCAAAACAAACACCATTTTTCATGTGATACTCAAGAATTCTTGTTTTCAAAATGTCAGTCACAAGTGCAAGCTGTTTGAAATTGACTGCAGTGATGAAGTCTTCTTCATCAAAATAATATGTCTGTGGTGCAAAAATCTCCCCAACTCTCTTGATGTACTCAGTTCGAAAAACAATACCTCTTGTGAGTTTGCACACATTCAACCCTTTGTTTGACATATACTCCAAAATTTCATCAATACTGCCCCTGGTAATGAGCGGTGTATCGCTGTACAAAACAAGTGTGTACTCTGAGTCTCTGAGATATGGACGAATCAGTTCCAAAACATTTGCCCCACGCTCAGCTTCAAGAGTTGCTGGAATTGTTGGACATGCCCTTGCAACCCAAGTAAACATTGGATTGCCAAGAATTTCAATATTATAACTTTTCTTGTCCATTCCAAAAGCTTCACTGTGTTCCAAAATGATGAAACAAGAAACTGTGGGAGGATTGTTTCCTTCCACTTTTTGCCATGATTTTTTTTCTTCCACCAAGGTGGTCACGCCACCATTATTATCAAATATTCCCATGCCTTAATTTTAGGGCAAATCATAAGGTTTGTCAAACATTTTTTAAAGTGGCTGCTTTTTTCGTTTTGATTTAAAATAGTTGCTCACAAGTCTTGCACATTCTTCTGCCATAATTCCACTTTCAATTTCACACTTGTGATTTAACTCTGCTCGTTCATTGATCTCGGTTGATGACAAAATGTTTTGCTTGTCTTGCGCTGCACCAAACACCAAAGTTTTGATTCTTGCGTTCAAGATCGCACCCATGCACATTGTGCAAGGCTCAAGTGTAACATAGATAACGGCGTTTTGAAGCCGGAAATCATCAATCTTTTTGCACGCTTTTCTGATTGCAAGAATTTCAGCATGAGCTGTTGCATCTTTTAATTGTTCTCTTTTGTTGTGCGCTTTTGCGATCACTTTGCCATCAAGAACAATCACCGCTCCAATTGGAACTTCATCTTGATCATTTGCCTTTTTTGCTTCAGCAAGTGCAAGTTTCATGTACTTTTCATGAGTGTTTGTCATCATCTTTCTCCTTCAATTAGCCTCACTATATCACAAAGCACATCCAAAATGCCAATATTTTTCGCAATAATGTCATAAATTTCACTTTCTTCCACAGGATGTGAAAGTTCATCCCTCCCAAGCTCAATCGTAAGTGATGGAATTTCGAGAAACTGGACGCACCAGTCCTTGTATCCGCCAGAACTTGAATTTTCAGTGCTTTTCACAGCATATCCATTAACTTTTGACACCAATTTTGCAATTTTTTTGTCAATTTTTCGTCTGCTGCCCTTCTGAAAAAAATCCCAATAAATTTCTTCACCCTTTAAATGAAAACTAATCGAAAAAATCGGCTTAACCTCAAGTGTAACATCGCGAAGCGCTCTCGTTTCACTTTCTGAAAACGGATGAGTTCCAATGAACCCCTGCAACGATGGAACACATGAGTTTTGGTGTCTGTCCCACATTGCATCAAAATTGTTGTTGATGTCCACCCCTCTCGCATTGCTCTTCACAAACATGTGTTCATCTCCAGAAATCCACCTGCTTGCGCTTTGTTTGAGTTTTTCATTTCTTATACTTTTGATTCCATGACAAACAATCTCAACACCATCAGGATTGACCATCGGAACAAAACAAATGTTTGGGAAACTTTTCATTTTTTTGAACAATTCAAACTTGTGTTCAACAATTGATGCAAGCGTCAACACAAAATCTGCAGATAAATGTTCCCTTGCATGCACCGCCCCTTGCATAATAACCCACGGTTTTCTCGGATCAAAAAAGGCAGATAGTGAATAGATTTTTCGTCCATCCTCACTTCTGCCAATAATTCTTGTTTTTAATTTTTTAAATCTCAAAATTGACCTTTCAAATGATGCATAATCCATAAAATATTTTATGCCTGCATCACCCCGCTTTGTTAATCACCCCATAAAGCCCGAAACAAGAGCAATCACCCATTCAAAAATAAGCCACGCACAGCTCACAACAAATGCCACGATCGTGAGAACTTGCGTCAATGTGTCATTGTTCTTTTTTGGAGTTTCCACAACACTTTCCCCTTCATCAGTCAGCTCACTTAACTTTGCGTTTTCAGTTTCTTTATTTTGATTGTTAACTTTGTCAAGCCTTTTTTTGATCGCTTTTGTAATGAAGAAAATCAACGCCCCCGCAGTCACTGCAGTCATAAAAGCTGAAAGCAAACTTGTGACAATGTCAACACCTGTGAAACCTTCAAACCCGATTGTTGTCACTTCTTCTGTGATTTCCCCAAGATGGTCAGCACCATTTGCAATCAATGTTTGAACAAACATCATTGTGACTGCAATTGCATTGTTGAAAAAGTGAATGAGAATGGTCACCCAAAGGTTGCCGGTATAAACAAAAATATATCCAAAAATCACACCCAAAATGAATTGATGAATTGTCTGCTCTGGCCCACCATGCATGATCATGAAAATGAAAGCCGAAAGCCAAACCGCAAGATGCTTGTTTTTCTTTTCAAGACCTGCACAAATTGTGCCCCTGAAACAAATTTCCTCAAACACTGCTGGAACTGCTGCCACCAAAAATAAATATAAGATATAAGCCCCAAAATTTCCAATAGCCATGTTTGACAAACTTGTCTTGTAGCCAAGCCCTTCAAGAAACATAATGAAGTAGTTCGAAAGAGAGTTGAACCCAAACACAGCAATCAAAGCAATCACAAATGTGAGGCCAACAACTCCCCAGCTGATTTTCTTGTTCATCTTTGACGCCTTGAAAAAATCCACACCTCTAATTGCGCTGGTCAAATAACCAGCAAACGCAAACATGAATTCAAGCCCAAATGATGCAAGCATTCCAACAATCGCGACGCTCTTTACACTTGCTGGCAATGCTTGGTATAAAAGCAAAAAGAGATTTTCAAGCACAACAAACAAAACTGTTGCAAGCCCCGCATCAAAACAGTCATATTTTTCGCGTCTAAGTCTTCTAATAGCTGTCATATTAATCATCTTCCCCCAACTTAAAATTATTTCCAATCTTGTGTTGATGCGCAAATCTCACAACAACATCTGTGTCAATGTTTATTCCGCTTTCCCCAAGAATGTTTGCAATCGTCACATATGCCTTTTCATAAGTGTTGCTGTTTTCTGAAATGTGTGACAGCGCAAAATGCCTTGTTCCTCGCCTCACAAGCTCAACCATAGCGTGCCCCGCCTGAGTGTTTGAAAGATGCCCCATGTTTGATGCAATTCTGCTTTTGATGATGCTTGGATAATGACAAATTCTGAGCATTCTCTCATCATGGTTGCTTTCAAGGAAAACCACCTTTGAGCCAGAAATCTTGTCAATAATTCCAGAATCAATGAATCCAAGATCTGTCACAATTGATGCTGCAGCAGATCCAGCTGAAAGCTTGAAAGCTGTGCAAAAACTGCTGTCATGAGACACAGGAATTGCATCCACCGTAACATTCCCCAAAAATAATTGTTCATTGTCAAATGTATTGATGCGACTTTCAAGCTCAGGATTGAGCTTTTCAATCCTCTCAGCTGAAATGTAATTGCAAAAAATCTTTGGATGATACTTTTTGAAAAAATTCACAAGCCCTTTCGTGTGATCACTGTGCTCATGTGAAATCAGCACATAGCCAACTTTCGAGGGATCAATCCCCGCTTCTGCCATTCGTTCTTCGAGTCTTTTGAGCGAAAGCCCACAATCAACAAGAATGTGGGACTCTCCTGATTCCACATAATAACAATTCCCCTTGCTGCCCGAAGCTAAACTCAAAATCCTCAACTTGCGAATTTCTCCTTTGTCAAATTACAAGGCTATTTTAACACACAAAAAACAATATTTCAATCGTTTTTTCAGTGCACTTTGCCAATTATTGCATCTCCCTCAAGATAACTTGTAAAAAACGCGTCCGTGTCTTTCTTCGTGCTCCTTTTGATGCTCTCCGTGAAAATGTCAGTGTCGATGTTCGAGAAAGCATAATCCTTGCAAATTTTTGAAAGCGCTTTCGTGAGCTTTTCTTTTCCTGTGATTTTCATCAAATCATCAAATAACAATATTCCTTTAATATAAATCATGTAGGTGTACTCATACTCATTCAAATACTCATTGACCCTCAGATTCATCTTTGTGTTGAGACTCCTGTCAATTGAACTGATGACATCAACATACAATGTGTAACTCGTGATTGCATCGTTCACCATTTGGTTGTATGAAATTCCATACCCGCTCACAGAATCAAAAAACAACGCTGTCGAAAATTCAGCAAGACCTTCGTCAATCCACGCATCTTTGGTTTCGTTCACGCCCACTAATCCATACCACCACTCGTGGGCAATTTCGTGCACAATTACCTTGTGCTTTTCTTCTTCAGTTGAAAGCGTGTCTGAAATCATCACAAGACCGGGATATTCCATTCCACCGTGCACAAAAGGCGTTTTCACAATGTTTAAATTTTGATATGGATATTCCTTGAAAACTTCAGAAAAAAACTCAACAGCCTTGAAAGCAAGCTTTGCATTTCCCTCCAAATCTTTGTCTTCTTTGTAACCCGCATAATTCACATTGTATTTTTTGTTTGATGCTGTCTTAACTTCAAAATTGCCTCCAATCACAAGCGCAAAATCACGCACAGAAAGAGCCGAAAACCTCGTTTTAACTTTTCCATTCACTTCCTCTCTTTTTGTCTCGTTCCCACTCGAAAAAACACTGAAAGACTCTGGAACAGTGACACTCACATTGTAGTTTGCACATTCACTGTAAAATGGGTCGCCGTTTGCATAATATGGCGTCATGTCATACTCCCCGTTTTCCTTGACTGCAAGTATTGGATAAAAATTGCCAAGATTTATGTTGTTTTCAAAATAACCAAACCTGTGCGTGCAGTTTGGGAGCTCGAGATCAAACCAAATCTCAACATCGATTTCGTCCCCATGAAAACATGTTTCTTGCAAAACAACCTCAAGCTTGTCATCGTCTTCTCCAACAAAATTAATTTGTGACTTTTTTCCATTCACCTTGACTTCGTTTATGCTGATGTCGCCATAATCCACTCCGTTTGGAAAACATCTTGCCTCAGAAAGATTTGAATATGGCTTCACGCTCGCACCTTCTCTGAACGCACGCGGATACAAGTGAAACACGAGCGTCTCCACCCCGCTGTCAGTCCTGTTTTCATATTCAAACTTTTCATATCCAGACGCTGTCATTACATCAGTGTCCAAAACCAAATCAATGTTGTATGTGTTCTGCTTTTTTGCAAATTTTTTCAAATACCGCTCATTCGAACACCCCACAAAAAACATGCATCCCAAAACCAACACAACACTCACACAAACAAACTTTTGCCAAAATCTTTTCATAAAAAAACTCCTCACATCCAATTTATGCAAGGAGTTTTGGTGTTATTAATTATAAATTAAATTTGTGTTTTAAAATTGATGTCAGCCATTTTGTCAGTAGTCACATAACCAGCAGGGGCAGCAACAACATCAGGCAAACGGTTAACAATGCTCGCGCAAGTCCTTTCAACAGTTGCAGGCCTTGAAATTGTGACTGTTGTTGTTGGTTCACCTTCAATTGTCCATTCATTTTGGTCGAATTCATCTGGACCATAAACTTTTCCAATACACTCTGTTTCAAGAACAATGCCTTCTTTTGTTGTTGTGGTTACAATCGCGCTCATTCCAGTTGCATCACCTTTCTTGATTGTCATGCCAAGAGTTGAAGACTTCAAATCCTTTTTGTATGTGTGAGGAATGCACTTTTGTGTTTGAGACACAACAGTGAGTCCAAGTTTTTCACAAAGCCAACCATTAACTGTCCACATGTATGATGGAGAATAAGTTCCGGCAGCAATCATTGCTTGTCTTTCAGCGTCAGAAATTCTGTCAACTGAAGCAATTTTTTCATCAAATTCTTTGAGAGAGAGTCCTGCACCATGAACTTCAGCCAAGGCAATGCCATAGTCCTCAACATTATATGATGATTTTCCCTTGATCTTCTTGATTGTTTGTGTTGAACCAGCAAGCACAGAGATGAGGCTTCCCCAAGAAGTGTCTTGATAACCAGAACCTGTGAGTGTGCAATTATTTTCTTTTGCAAGCTTGTCAAGCTTCTTTGTGATCTTTGGTGATGAGTTTGCAGGGAAGAATGCTTCTTCGCAAGTTGAAATTGCATTCACGCCACATTTTGCGCAAATTTCCATAAGTGGATAAATGTCACTCATCAAACTCATTGTTGTGATGATTGCAACATCTGGTTTGTGTTTTTTGAGTGAAATTTCAAGATTTTTTACATCTTCGATAATTGTGCCGCGAGGCTGTCCACCACACATCACAGAAATATCTTTCCCAATTCTGTCTGGAGATACGTCATATGCACAAACGACTTCTCCACCCTTTTCATACACATACCTCATTGTGTAAACTGACATTTTTCCGCATCCAATTTGAGCCACTTTCAATTTTCTTTTCATAAAATTTCTCCTTTTTTGTTTTTTATATTTATTTGCCTGATGTGACAATCACATCGACATTTAAACCTAAGATATTTTTAATTGCAACATCGCCATGCTTTGGATTTGCAAGAGTTATTTTTCCAATCTCGTCCACAACATCTTGAACTCTTTGTTTTGGAACAGGAGCTGATGTTTTCACCGACACAAATCCTGTTTGAGTTTTTGCAACAGTTGTCACCATTCGAGTCGGAGAGACAACCTCTTGTTTTCCATATCTTTCGCCTCTCACACAACTGTTTCCCGAAACAACATAGTCATTGCCTTGTTTTGTCACTTCAAGTTGACAGCCCACAGGGCACATAATACAAGTGAGTTTCATCAGCCTTCCACCTCCAACAAAATGTCACCTTTAATTTTTTCTCTTGACACTTCCAAGGTTTGCATTTCTCCAGGAAGTCCAGCCATCACAAATTTTTTCGCAAGCACTTCATCCTTGGAAACAACTCTTATCCATTTTTTTGACACATTTGACTTGAGTCTGAACCTAATTTTTGCGATTCCGTCACCAGAATGCACAAAACTTGGGTTTGCATATGAAATGTTGTTTCCTGCAATCACACAAAACTTTTTACCTTTTTTGCATCCTGCAAGAGCAAAATCTGCAGCATTTGCCCCCGCATCCATTGACTCAAGAGTCACATTATCGACAAGGTCATGCACATGCAAAAAGTTCCCGCATGCAAAAACACCCTTTGCACTTGTTTCCATAAAGTCATCAACAACTGGGCCGTTTGTGCGGGTGTTGATGTCTGCAAAATCAACAAGATCTGTTTCAGGGATGAGCCCAACTGACAAAATCACAGTGTCGCACTTCACAAACTTTTTTTCACCAACAAAATTATAGTTGTCATCAACTGCAGAAATATACACACCTTCCACCCTGTTTTCACCAACAACTTCAACAATTGTGGTCTGCATGAGAAGCGGAATTTTGAAATCCTCAAGACACTGAACAATGTTTCGCTTGAGTCCGCTTGTTGTTTTGTTGATTTCAAGCACAGCTTTAACGCGTGCCCCTTCCAAGGTGAGACGGCGCGCCATGATGAGACCAATGTCTCCTGAGCCCAAAATAACAATATTTTTGCCTGGAAGTTTTCCATCAATATTGGTCATCTTTTGTGCCTGACCAGCAGTGAGCACCCCCGCAGGCCTTGTGCCTTGCAAAAGAATGTTTGCAGCAGTCCTCTCACGTGCACCCATGGCAAGAACAATTGCCCCAGCTTCAATCTCGTCAATTCCCGAACTGTTCACAATGGTTACAGTCTTACCTTTGATTTTTGTCACAAATGTGCTCGTCATCACCGTGATGTTTTTTTCTTTTTTCACAAGTTCTCTAAATTTATATGCATATTCAGGACCTGTGAGCTCTTCTTTAAAATATGCAAGCCCAAAACCATTGTGAATGCATTGCATCAAAATCCCGCCAAGAACCTCGTTTCTTTCAATTATGATTGTTTTTGCTCCATTTCTTGCAGATTCAATTGCCGCCGCCATGCCAGCAGGTCCTCCGCCAATCACAACAACATCTGTTTGTCTCATGATTTCTTCACCCCGCTCACAATAATATTTGATCCCTTGTTTTCCTTGACCACATCAAACAAAGTGATGTTGTTTTTCTTTGCAATAAGTTCAATGGTTTTTGACAAACAAAATCCACCTTGACATCTTCCCATGCCAGTTCTGGTTCGCCTCTTGATTCCATCCACACTCACCACTCGAAGCGGACGAGAAAGCGCATCCACAATTTCGCCCTCGCTGATGCCCTCGCACTTGCACACAATTTTCCCATAAAGCGGGTTTCGCGCAATAAGCTCATTTTTCTTGCTCACGGGCAAACTTGACAAAGCAACATATGGTTTAATTTTCTTTGCAGCAGGAATTTTCGTGTCAAGCCCCAAAAGATTCAAAACATAAAGAGCAATCGCAGGCGCTGCTGAAAGCCCAGGAGAACAAATCCCTGCAATGTTGATTACATTTGGCATTTCCCTGCTCTTTTCAATAACAAAATCATCACCAACAACAGTTCTGATTCCAGAAAAAATTCGAATTGTTTTTTTGAAATTAATCGATGGAATCATGTTTGATGCCTGAGAGCGAACAAATGAAAGACCCTCAGCCGTTGTCTTTGTGATGTCATCAGACAATTGACTGCTTGGGCCAACAAGAATGTTCCCATCCACAGTTGGTGTCACAAGCACACCTTTCCCAGCCTTGCTTGGAAGAGGAAACACAGTTGATGGCACAAGGTTCTTTTCTGTGCTGTCAAGCACAAAATATTCTCCCCGCCTGAACTCAAGTTCATAAATTTCCGAACCAATCATGTTCGCGATTTCGTTGTAGCCAGCCCCCGAACTGTTAATAATATACTTCGTTTTAATTTCATCAAACCCATCAGAGATTGTGAAGATATCTCCGTGTTTCTTTATCCTTTTTGCATCAAACCCGAGAACAACTCTTCCGCCATTGACAATCCCCTCTTCAGCAAGACAAATTGTAAACATGTATGGACTGATCACATATGCATTTTCAGCAAATAAGGCATATTTAATTTCTGGGTTCAGCATCGGCAACTTGGCTTTCAGTTCGCTTCCACTCAACAAATGGAGACCATCAACCCCATTCGTTTTCCCTCTTGCCAAAAGCTCCTCGAGTTTTTCCTTGTCATTTCCAACAACATAAGCACCTGTTTTTTTGATAGACAGCCCCAGCCGCTTGGCCTCGAGTGGATACATTTTGTTTCCAAGCACATTCAACTTTGCCTTGAGCGTTCCAGGCTTTGCATCAAATCCAGCATGAACAAGCCCACTGTTTGCTTTTGCCGCGCCAGTCCCAACATCCAATGCTTTGTCAATCATACAAACACTTTTGCCAGACCTTGCAAGCGCACTGAAAATTGATGAGCCCACAATTCCAGCTCCAACTATAACATAATCAAACATATCATTATTGTTTGTATTTTTCATCATAATTAAAGTATATGTTTTTGAAAAAAACCTGTCAAACAAATTTACTTAAATTAGTTTGTTATTTTGCTGAAAATTATGTTACAATTAAAACATAAAGATTTTGGAGAAACAAAATGAAAAGATACATCATTGGGCTTGATGCAGGAACAACAAGCGTGAGAAGCGTTGTCTATGACTTGAAAACTCACAAAATTGTTGCACTGAAACGAGCAAAAATCAGACAATATTACCCACACAAAGGCTGGGTTGAACAAGACGCAGAAGAAATCTTTTTCATGCTCAAAAACACTCTTGAAGATGTGATTTCTGAAATGGACAGACCACTGGATGAATATGTCGGCATTGGACTGACCAATCAACGAGAAACTGTTGTTGCTTTCAATAAAGAATCTTTGAAACCATCACACAAGGCAATCGTTTGGCAAGACAGACGAACCAATGACTTTGTTGACGCAATCCCTCAAAAAATCAAAACCAAAATCAAAGAAAAAACAGGACTTATTCCTGATGCTTACTTTTCTGCAAGCAAAATGAAGTGGATCAAAGACAATGTAAAACGTGCTTCAGATCTTGACGCATCTAAAAAACTTTGGATCGGAACTCTTGACAGTTATCTTGCTTGCAAATTCACGGGCAATTTCGTAACAGACACCACAAATGCATCAAGAACAATGCTTTTCAACATTCACACAATGGACTGGGATGATGAACTTTTGAAATACTTTGGTATTTCAAGAAACAACCTTCCAAAAGTTGTTTCAAACAGTGAATTCATTGGCGAAGTCAAAGACATTGGACTCCCACTGCTTTCAATCATTGGAGACCAACAATCAAGTCTTGTTGGAAATGGCTGTCTCTCTCCTGGAATGGCAAAAAACACCTATGGCACTGGTTGCTTCATCATGCTCAACACTGGTTCAAAACCTGTTTCATCTCCAAAAATCCTAACAACCATTGGTTACACCATTGGACACCAAACAACTTATGCTCTTGAGGGCAGTGTCTTCAGCGCTTGCTCTGCCCTCAATTGGACAAAACAAAATCTGGACATTGCCGAGGATTTTGAATCCTTGGACAAAAAAATGAAAGCTCTCGGCGACACAAGCGGTGTTTATTTCGTCCCAGCATTCACTGGACTTGGTGCACCTTATTGGGACTCTTCAGCAGAAGCTCTTATCACAGGCATGACTTTCGACACGAACAAATACACCATCATGCGCGCTGTTTATGAAAGCATGGCATACAACACAAAAGCAATAATCGATGAAATGACAAAATCCAATCACATTTCACTCAGCGAACTCAGAATCGATGGCGGCGGAAGCAATTCAAAATTTCTTGCTGAATTCCAAGCAAACATGCTTGAAAAAAATGTTCTAACTGGTGACTCAAGTGAAGCAACCGTGCTTGGCTGCATCTATCTCGCTGGTCTTGCTGCAGGTGTTCTTGACAGAGAAAAAATCACAAAACTAACATCGCCAACAAAATGTTATTCCCCAGCAATGGACAAATCAACCATAAACACACTATATTCTGGCTGGCTAAAAGCAATAAAAAAATCAACGAACCAATAACGAAAAAAGACTAGGAACATTATCCTAGTCTTTTGTTTTTATTATTCATTTTAATCTTCAAGCCCAAGAATATAGTCCACACTGACTTTAAACATCTCAGCAAGAAAAATAAGAGTCTGAAAATCAGGTTCAACAACGCCACTTTCCCATCTTGAAATTGTGGCTCCTGTCACATTCAAGACTTTCGCAAGCATTTCTTGATTCATTCCCTTTTCGGCTCTGAGTTCTTTAAGTATTTTTCCGAATTTGCACTTTCTCATACTTGAATTATATACACATTCAAAAAAATAAACTCAGACTTTACAATATGCGTAAGCGAAATTTGTCGAAATTTGAAATGTCACGCAAAAACTCATAAAAAAACCACGGATATTTAACCGTGGTTTTTTGCTTTTGTTAAATCAAAAACAAACTTGCGGCAATCATAATTTGACCCAAATAATATGGAACATGATTGAGCCATGTGAGGAGTTTGCTGTCCTGCTTTCCACCAAAGTATTGTGTTGAAAGCACAAGGTCTGACACCAAAATGAGCGTAATGCCTGCTGCAAACACCCAAAGATTTGGAACATAACAAGCAAGAACAATTGAATATGCTGACATAAATGTCAAAATGAGGGTATATGCAAGTGTTTGATAAAAGAATTTACCAAAATTCAATTTCAATGGCTTGCTCGAAAGCATGATCAAAAGTGTAGCAATCAATGAAATTCCAAGAGCAATGATCAAAATGTGACCAGACTTTCCAACGCCGACTGCGAGAAATGAACTTGCCACGAAATAAAAAATATGACCAATTCCAAAACTGAGCATTCCCGCGTTGAGATAAATGTTTTCATGCTCCTTGTACACCACTTTGTTGTCAAGCACAATATCACCAATCAGTCCACACACAAGCCCAAGCATCACAAAAAGCGAATATGTGTCAAATCCACCCCACATGATTCCCACAGCTCCAAGCAAAATGAATGAAAATGATGCAAGACTTTTGGTCACAATTCCATAAGCCCCACCAACTGTTGTTCTCACAATCAAAAATAAAATTGTGAAAAGCAAACTCGCTCCGCCGAGCACATAACAATAAATCATAAAAATAAATCCTCCTTTCTTTTATTTTTTATTTATTGCATAATTTTTCCAATGCTTCATCATTGTAAAGATTGACATAAATTGGCATTTCCATGTCTTCATGATACCAGTCATCATCACCAAAACCATCTGAAATTTTGTCAATTGTCATTTTGAAATATGTCGCCTCACCAGTTGCCACAAGTTCTCCAGTTGCAGTTTCCAAGATTGCAACACCTTTAAAGATCCTTGAATTATTCATTGTGAGTTTTGCAAAACAATGCAGATCCACCCCAAGTGGTGTTGGCTTCACATATCGAATTTTAAGTTCGCCAGTCACACCCCAAATGTCAGGCGCACCAATTTGTACGGCTCGTCCAACGGTTTCGTCAATAATTGCAGAAATCATTCCACCGTGCATACGCCCTGGATAAGATTGGTGGTGGTCTTCCCCCCTAACTCGTCCCATCAACACATTGTTTTCACACTCAAAAAACTTTGTCTGAAGAGAAAATGGATTGTGTGTTCCACACACAACACATTCACGGCTCACATTCTGCACACAATTCACTTTCAATGTTTTCATATACTTTCCTTTTTGTGATTTTAGTTTAATATGCAAAACATAAAGTTGTCAAATAAACATAGTTTATTTTCTTGACTAAAATAAACAAAAAATCATATTATAAACTTATAAGAAAATACAAAGGAGATTCTGTCATGAACAAAATTGTTGCTGTTGTTGGAATGTGCGGATCAGGCAAATCTGTTGCCGTCGAAGAATTTGAAAAACGTGGATTCAAAAAAGTTTATTTTGGCGCTGCCACAATGAACATTCTCAAGGAAAGAAATCTTCCAGTAAATGAGGAAAACGAGCGCAAAGTCAGAGAAGAACTCCGTGCGTCTGGAGACAAAGGGATTTATGCAAAAATCTTTCTTCCAGAAATTAAAAAACTGTTCAATGAAGGTTACAATATTGTTATTGAAAGCTTGTATTCATGGTCAGAATACAAACACATCAAAGAAGAGTTTGGCGATGCATTCAGTGTGCTTGCAATCATCACAAACACTCCATTGAGACGCATTCGCCTTGAATCAAGAGATGTGAGACCAATGACAAAAATTGAATCACTTTCTCGAGATTATGCTGAAATTGAAAAC
>JAFTJJ010000055.1 GCA_017456465.1 Clostridia bacterium
GTGGCAATCGCCCCGCAATCACGCCATCAAAAAACTCACGACAAAATATTTCTTTTTCAAAAAGAAAAACATGGACAATTGCCCCCGAAAACTTTTCATCAAACCTTGCAGAAAAACTCGTAAAGTTGCTTTTTTCAAGGAGCACATGCCCACATATTTTTGACCCATCTTTGTCTTTGATGAGAACATATTCTTTGTGATATCCCATACAAAGATCTTATGCTGCATCACCTTCTGAAAATTAAAAATTCAATTGAAGGAAATTATACATTTAAAACATTTTTCACATCTTCATATAGTTTCAAGATAACCTCCGCGCTCAAATCCTCTGCCCTCACACCTGAATTTAATTGATTTTTTTCGAGAATTTTTTTTGCATCATCTTTTGAAATATCAAACGCCGAAGAAATGTTGTTGACAAGCGTCTTTCTTCTCATCAAAAAACAACTTCTGATAAAAGCTGCAATTTCCTTGTCATACTTGTTTTCACCAAACACAAAATGCACAATGCAAGAATCAACCTTGGGTGCAGGTGTGAACATGTACCTTGGAACTTTTTTCACAATTTTTGCATTCCCCAGCCAATGCGTAAGAACTGAAAGGGAACTGTACTCAGAGTCACCAGCGTTTGCAGTCATCCTCTCGCCATACTCCTTTTGCACCATAATCGTAAGGCTTCGAGGTTTGTTCTCCATCTCAAAAAATCTGAAAAGTATTGGCGTTGTGATGTAATACGGCAAGTTTGCAATCACAATGTAATCTTTTGTCCCAATCTCACTTTCAATTTCTTCATTACTTGCCTTCATGAAATCTTTGAACACAATTTTCGTGTTTGAATATTCCTTCAAATTTTCTGCAAGCACAATTTCAAGATCATGATCAATCTCAAATGACACGACACGATCAGCTTGCCTTGCAATGGCAGAGGTCAAAGCACCTGCACCTGGTCCAATTTCAAGCACTGTTGTTTCTTTTGTAACACCCAAAAGACTCACAATTGAATCCAAAAGATTTTTGTCTGTGAGGAAATTTTGACCATATTTTTTCTTGAAGTTAAATCCCATTGATTTTCCCCCGTATATTTTTTTCTGTTTGCACACACACTACTTTCAAGCGAAAGATGAACCTCGCGCGAAATAAAGTTGCTCATGTGATCTACCTCCCCTGAGCAACTTTTTTATTTGATTTTGTCATACACTCTTTTGGTGTTTTCCACTGTAAGAGTTGAAAAATCCTCAAACTCCATTCCAAACTCTCGTGCCAAAAACTCGGCAGTGAACTTCACATTTTGGGGTTCATTAACTCTGCCACGAATTGGTTCAGGAGAGAGAAATGGACAATCTGTTTCAACCAAGATTTGATCCCTTGGCAAATCTTTCAAAAATCCCCGGTCATAATTCTTGAAAGTCACATTGCCCGCAAATGAAATGCAATAACCCAAATCTGTGTAAGCCTTGGCATATTTTTCACCATCACCATAGCAGTGAAGAACACCTTTTTTTTCAAGCTTTGACGCATGTTTAGATAGAATTTCAAACATGTCATCCGCTGCATCCCTTGAATGGATGCAAACAGGAAGACCAACTTCTTCTGCAACTTCAAGCAATGATTCAAACATAACCTTTTGTTCTTGCTTGTTTTTACTGTTCCAATGATAATCAAGCCCAATTTCTCCAATAGCAACAACTTTTGGCGATTTTGCAAGATCACGAATTTCATTGATTGCCTCTTTTGAAAATTCATCAACAGATTCAGGATGCAGCCCAACAATTGCATAAACCCCATCATTTTCTTCTGCAAGCCTCACTGCATCCCTGCTGTCAGAAAGAGTTGTTCCAACATTAATGATTGCCTCAAGCCCATCACTCTTCATGTTTTTAATAATTTCTTGAGTGTCAAGCCTTCCCTCAAACCTGATGTGCGCATGACTGTCAATCAGCATATTTTTTCTCCTCATAATTAAAATTCAATATTCATATAGTTAAGCATGAACAAAATTTGGATCATCATGCTTCTGTGTTCAATTGTTGCCCTCATGTTTGTGGACCCAAGTCTCACAATGTCTGGATTGCTCTCTGCCTCAAACAGGGCTGTTTCTTTGAGTTTTGAACTCTGTGCAATTTACGCAATTTGGGTCGGGATTTTCAACATTCTCGAACAAACAGGAATTTCAAAAAAACTCACAAAACTCCTTTCACCACTAATTGATCTCATATTTGGCAAAAATAATCTTTCCGCGTCAAGCAAACAATTTGTTTCCATGAACATGTCTGCAAATATGCTTGGCATGAATGGGGCGGCCACCCCAATGGGAATCAAGGCCATCGAAAGCATGAGTCATGACTCAAACTCTGATGAAGTAACATTTCCAATGACCATGCTCATCATCCTTTCATGTTCAAGCCTTCAACTTCTCCCCACATCAATTGTGAGTTTGCTCTCCACTGCTGGTGCAAGCAATCCATCATCAATCATTTTGCCATCAATTGTTGCAAGCATTCTTTCCACAACCATCGGAATTGTTCTTGTCCGCATTTGGCACAAATTTAAAACTCGAAAAAAGACCAAAAGGATGGATAAATAATTATGGCATCATATATCATTCCGACATTCCTTATTGTACTCTTTTTTGTTTGCCTAATCAAGAATATTAACGCATATGATGGATTTATTCAAGGAGCGAAAGGCGCTGTTGATCTTTGCATTAACACTTTCCCCTATCTTGTTGCAATCTTTGCTGCAGTTGAACTATTCAAACTCTCAGGCCTTTCACAACTCCTCACCACAGCAGTTTCTCCCGTATTTTCGTTTCTTGGCATTCCCAGCGAACTCACAGAATTCTTGGTGATCCGTCCATTCTCGGGCTCTGGCAGCGTTGCAATGCTTTCAGACATCATGGCAACATATGGTCCTGACTCATTTGCGACAAAATGCGCCGCCGTCATCATGAGCTGCTCTGAAACAGTGTTTTACATCATTGCAGTTTACTTTTCAACGATAAAAATAAAAAAACTGAGACCCACAATTTTCCTTGCACTTCTCAGTACTCTTCTCGGCAGCATAACAGCTTGTCTTGTCTGCCGAATTATTTAATTTTTGCCATAAATAGCTCTCATCATTGGAGTCATGTTCCCACTCTCGTCATTTTGAATTATTGATGGCAAAACTTTCATTCCATGCTTGCCACCTTTTGTTGCAGAAACAAGCACAAGCTCTGCTGGTTTTTCTGATGTTGGAAGAACAAGTGCCATTTCCTTTGGCTCAAGCTTTTGAGACACCAATTCGTACATAAGCTCCGCGAGCCTACTTGCTGGAAAAACCACAAAAAATCTTCCACCAAATTTGAGCAACTTTTGAGCTTCGAAAACAAGTTCATGAAGATTGACTTCAAACTCATGTGTCGATGTTGCAACTTCAGTGTTCCGACTGCTTGCCTGCTCTTTTGGTCTATATGGAGGATTCGCAAAACACACATCAAAGCAATATTCTCCAAGGGTTTTGTGTACACCTTGAAGTCTGCTTGAAATAACGGTTGCACTCATCTTGTTTGCAGCAAAACTGCGCTTTGCCCTGTCAGCCTGAGACCCTTGAATTTCAACCAAAGTCAAACTCTTTGGTTTTTTCTTGTGCCCCATGATGATTGAGATCACGCCACATCCAGCACAAAGTTCAATGCAGTTGTCCTTGTGCCCCGCTTTGATGAAATTTGCAAGCAAAACAGAATCACTCGTGAAAGCATATCCACTTTTGCTTTGAATAACCCCAATGCCGTCGAGTTCAAGGTCGTCAAACCTTTCACCTTGCTTCA
Organism: Clostridia bacterium; assembly: GCA_017456465.1. Taxonomy (GTDB): domain Bacteria; phylum Bacillota; class Clostridia; order Christensenellales; family UBA1242; genus RGIG3872. The sequence continues at coordinate 3,809 of JAFTJJ010000055.1, forward strand.
ACAAATTATTCATCAATTTCAGGAGCCGCCACTGGACACACAGCTGAACATGTTCCACAAGAAATACATTTCTTTGGATCAATCACAACCTTTCCATCCACAAATGAAATTGCTTCAACAGGACATGCGCCAATGCACGCACCACACTTCAAACATTTTTCTTGATTAATTTTGTATGCCATAAAAAACTCTCTCCTTTGTTTTATTATATATCATCTTAAACTTTTTGGTCCACAGATTTTTTGTTTTTGTTGTGTCTGTGATTTTTCTTAGCTTCTCCCTGCTTGTGTTGCTCAGGTTTTGAAACAGTTTTCTTTTGCTGATCAACATCGTTTGTGTTTTGAGACTGCACTCCACCCTGTGAATTTTGAGGTTTTGTTTTCTCCCACTTGATGTCAGAAAGATCAAATTCAACAACATTGAAAGAATCTTCTCCCTGAGGAATTTTGACGGTCACCTTTTCTTTCAAAAGATCATTGAAAACAACATTGCCCTTCCCACTTGGTGTTTCCACAAATGCATTCACTTTTGGCATGCGTGCGAGCACTTCTTCATATGTTGCATTTTCATAAGACAGACAACACATCAATCTGCCACAAAGCCCACTAATTTTTGTTGGGGATAAAGAAAGCCCTTGGTTTTTCGCCATTTTGACTGTCACGTGCTCAAATTCTTTCAAGAATCTTGAACAACAACAAATTTCGCCACAAGGCCCAATTCCCCCTTTGATCTTAACTTCATCACGCTGACCAATTTGCCTAAGCTCAATTCTCGCCTTAAGCTCGCTTGCAAGAATTTTCAAAAGTTCTCTGAAATCCACACGCTCTTCAGCGGTGAAATCGATCAACACCTTTGAAGAATCAAAAGTGTAAGTTGCACTCACAATCTTCATTTGAAGTCCAAGCTTTTTCGCGTGCTCACGAACAGTCCTCAAACATTTTTTCGATTTTTCTTGGTTTTGCTTGTCTTGATCCAAATCTTTTGCGTTCGCCCTGCGCACAATATCTTTCACTGGCTCGTCAAGCTTTGTTTCATCAATTTCCCGAGCCGCAAACGCAACTGTTCCAATGCTCACGCCAAGTGCAGTTTGAACAACAACTTTGTCGCCAGCATTGAAAATTTCACCTTTGGGTGAAAAGAAATATATTTTCGCGAGGTTTCCAAACCTCACACCAATTACTTTTTGCATTTAACTTTGACCTCCACAAATTTCAGCAAGAACCCATCCAATGCTGGGGTCATGTTTACATTATAATACAAACTTTCACGGAAATCAAAACATTCTTTCAATATTTTCGAAAGTGCACTTGGGGAAAACCCACTTGCAATCACCTTGAGTTCAGAAAGTCTGTGTCTGTTAAGCAAAAGTTTGTCTGCATGAGAAATGATATAGACCAAATCCATCGCAATGCTTTCAACAATTGTAAGAAAATCTCCAATCACAAAATCTCTGCCAGAAAATTTCTGGATAAACCTCAAAATGTCTCTGGATGAATTCATCGTCCTGAACATTTCAAGAACATTGTCATAAAGTTTAACAAAACTGTTGCTTTCAACCATCTTGAGTGCTTTGCTCGCGTCACCTGCTGAACAAATACTTGCAACTTTTGCACCCTCACCTTTGTGTCCCGCCCATCCAAGAAGCGCCTCAATTTCACTTTCTGTTGGTTCCTCAACCAACACCTTTTTTGACCTTGAAATAACAGTCTGCAAAAGCGTTTTTTCTGTTCTTGCCGCCATAATAAAATAACTTGAGTGTGGTGGCTCTTCCAGTGTCTTCAACAGCTTGTTCTGACTTTCCTCATTCATCGCCTCGGCGTTTGCAATGATGTAAACCTTGCTCTCGCCCTCAAATGGAAGAACCAAGACATCGGACACGATTTCACTTGCATCATCTGCAGTGAATTTTTTTTGAACACCAAACACTTTCACATCTGGATGAATGTCCTTGTCAATCTTGTTGTTTGAAATTTCAGATTCCCCAATAATGATTTTTGCCATCATCTTGGCATAAGCAAACGCCAAGTCTCCATCCTTGGCCTCAACCAAAAAGGTGTGTGCAAGCCTGCCCTTTTGCTTGTCGTCTTTGAGTTTCAAAAAACTCTTCCTGCTTTTTATATAGGCACTGTAATCTAGCATTCAATCACTCCTCGTTTTTCAATTTCAGCTTTGATAATTTCAAAAATTTCTTCGCGAGTTTTTGTTGCATCAATCACCAAAAATCGTTCTGGATCGTTTTCTGCCAGTTCCAAATATCCCGCTCTCACTTTGTTTTGAAGCCACTCTCCCTCCATCTCCATTCGATCAAGTTTCCCCTCAATTCCTTGATTTCGTGCAAGACCTGCCGCACCATCAAGATCCAAAAGAATGGTAAGATCAGGCATAAGACCACGGGTTGCAATTTTGTTCACGGAAAGCACAAGATCCGCCCCAAGACCTCTTCCATAACCTTGAAAAGTCACTGAGGAATCAATAAATCTGTCACACACAACAATCTTGCCACTCTCAAGTGCTGGCTCAATGATGGTTTCAGTCACAAGCGCGCGAGCTGCAGCATAAAGCAACATTTCTGCTGTGTCATTGATCTCATTTTCTGGATCGTGAAGGATTGTTCTGATTTTTTCAGCAACAACATTTCCACCCGGCTCACGCGTGTAAAGGACATCGGCCTTTTTTTCTTCAAAATATGCCTTAAGTTTTTCAATTTGAGTGCCTTTCCCACAACCATCAACACCTTCGAATGAAATAAAATACCCTCTTTTCATAATAACACTGACCCCTTTCAGGTTTAATATATTTTCACATATTAAAGTATCAAAACATAAACATAAAAGTCAAACCCTTTTGCCATTTTTTTATGAGTTGTCTATTTTCAAATAAAAAAAAGCCTTTCAGCTTTCGCCAAAAGACTTCAAAAGTTAATTTTTATTTCATAAAATTTCAAGAACTTTCATTTGAATTGATCCACCAGGAGTCACAATTGTTGCGATTTCCCCCACTTTCTTTCCAACAAGAGCCTTTCCAATTGGTGACTCGTTTGAAATGTTGCCTCTGTCAGGATCACTTTCAATTGCACCAACAATTCTGTACTCAACTTCCTCGTCAAACTCCATATCATAAAGCTTCACAGCACTTCCAACATGGATTTCTGTGTTGCCAAGAGTTGCAGTGTCCACAATCTTTGCTGTTCTCAGGGTCTCTTCAATCATGTTGATTTCACTTTCAAGCCTTCCTTGTTCATTTCTTGCTGCATCATATTCAGAGTTTTCACTAAGATCCCCATATTCTCTTGCTGTTTTGAGTTTTTCAAGAACAGCTGGACGAACAACTGATTTGAGATATTGAAGTCTTTCTTCCTTTTCTTTTTTTCCTTCAAGTGTAATATATGCTTCTGCCATTTTCTGCCTCCTTAATTGTTTTTGAAATCATCGGTTATTCATTGTATTAATATATGATAAATTTGTTGAAAATTATTCCACAAAAAACATACAATTTCATTAACGGGCATATTATATTTTCTTGTCGATGGTTTGTCAAGAAAAAATAACAAATATTTTTTGAAAGATTTGCATAAAATCTGCAATGTATGATATATTAGTTTCCAAGTAGGAGAAATCACATGGTAAGAATTTGGGCAAAAATAATGACAGAAAACAAACTTCAAAAAGATATAATTTATGAGGCTGCTGGAATTTACAACCCAGCTGAATTTTATTTGCATGTTCAGGAAATTTGCCACAAAATGGACATCCCAAGTCCTGTTGTTCTCAAAACCCATGTTCACAATTACACGGTTTTCAACACTTGCTTGTTCCTGAGCAGAGATTTCGTTGAAAGCGTTTCTTTTGAAAAACTTATACTTGAAAACGCACAAGAATAATAAAAAACAGACAAAAAAAACACCAAAAAATTTTGGTGTTTTTTCAATCATTGTTTCTTATAAGATATACACGCCATTCACACTCAACAAACTTGTCACCATGCCAATTGTGTGATTTACCGTACACTCAATCATATCACCAGCAGCAAGACCATACGATTCTGCCATCACACAATCAATGTCAAAAGAATCATTTTTGTCAGTTTCAAGAACAAGCTCTTTTCCCTTCTCGACAACAATACCAGTCACAAACAAAGTTGCAGTGTCATCACTAAATGATACAAACGCTTCATCGGAGTCCGAATTTGCCTCATACTCCACTTTGTCTGACGCAAC
>JAFTJJ010000056.1 GCA_017456465.1 Clostridia bacterium
ATGACTTCCTTCACATCTCCTGAAGAAATTCTTGACAGAAGTTCTTTGATCCTGATGTCATTTGGTCCAACACCATTCATTGGGCTGATTGTTCCATGAAGAACATGATATGCGCCTGAAAAAACATGTGCTTTTTCAATTGCTGAAACATCTTTTGGTTCTTTCACAACGCAAATTGTGTCATAAGTGTGTTTTTCGCAAGCTTCACAAGGGCTCTTTTCTGTGAAGTTTCCACAAACTTCACAAAAACAGATCTTGTCTTTGTAGGCAACCAATGATTCTGCAAATTCAACAGCCTCTTCACGTTTGCCTTTGATGATGTGATAAGCATATCTCTCCGCAGTTTTCTTTCCCACTCCTGGAAGTTTTGAAAACATGTTGATAAGCCTTGCAATTGGTTCAATTTGATTTGTTTCCATTCTCGAACATTCCCCAACTCTTACATCATGCCGCCAAAAGCGCCAAGTTTTTGAGCCTTAAGATCATCAGCCTTGCCTGAAGCATCATTGACTGCTGCAACAATCAAATCCTCAAGCATTTCAACATCGTCAGGATCAACAACTGCTGGATTGATTTTAACTTCCAAAAGATTCTTCGCTCCTGAAAGTTTAACTGTAACCATTCCACCAGAGGCAGAACCCTCCACCACTGATTCTTCAACTTCTTTTTGTGCACGCATTGCATCTTCTTGCATCTTTTGAGCCTGACGCATCAAAGCCTGCATGTTGTTTCCGCCACCAAATCCACCAAATCCTTTCATTTCTTGTTCTCTCCTTTTTGTTAATTTTGACTTTCAATCGGTTTCACATAAGACGCATAAAGTTCGTCCAAATCATCAAGAAGTGTGTCACCTGTGAAAATTTCTTTTGCATCAATGCCGTGATACAAAATGTAATAAATGTCTTTATCTTTCCTGTATGCTTCACTATTATAGCGCCTTTTGAGGATTTTTTCAAATCTTTGTGCGCTGATAATTGACAATCTTTGAGGGCTTGCCTTATAACCGATCTTCTTGTGTTCAAAGCCTTCGGGTGCAAGCATACAAACCTTTTTGACAAGACCTCCATTTCCACCATTGCGAAGCCTTGCCAAATCTTCTTCGGGAACAAATCCATCCATGATTTTTTTGTCAAGAATTGCCAAAAGTTCACGGCATTCTGCAAGACTGCTGCTCAAAGCTTTTCTTTCAGGAAATGTTTTGCAATAATTGCAGTTTTTGTCACAATCCACACACTCACGAATTTCATTATTGCTGAGTGCGTTCTCACGGTTTTTAATCATTCTTCTCACATAATACAAATCATCATAAACAAGGTTTTCTGGGTCAATCATGTGCTCAATATCTTTTTTGAATTCAAGCACAAGCATATCAATGAGCTTTTCACATTCATAATACAAATGATAACCAATCTGCTTTCTGTCCTCATAAGCATACAAACGCTTATAGCCCGCCACAAAAAGTTCTCTCACATATTTGTCAACATTGTCACGTGCAACAATTTGATCAACGCCCTTAATGTCAGATCTTGAATCTTCAATCTCATCTTCAATGATTTCGGCAATTGCTGGAAGTTTGCTCAAAAACAAAAGAGTTTTGCCCATGTTTGCATCATCACAACCACACCCAACATATTCAACAATAAATTTTTTAACAACATCTGCATCACGAATAATCTTGTTCATTGCAAACTCGCTTTTTCGTTTTGATGCATCATACATCGCGACAATGTCGCGGTACATTTGCGAAACAACATTCGAAAACACAAATTCGTCGTCTGCAGAATTCACAATCAAGTGTTCATCAATTATTGTTTTGATATCCATTCAGCACCTTACTCCTTTATTTCAAGTTTGTTTCCAAAAATCCCCTTGAGTTTCTCAAGATCTGCAGTTTTTTGTTTGCTTTCTGCGAGTTCCACCTTGCACTCAAGTCCAATGCCAGCAAAATATTCAATCAAAGTCTTGCCATATTTGTCAGATCCAAGCATGCTTTGTGTTTCTTTGTCTTCAACAAAAAATATTGCATTCTTGCCCTCAACCTTGAAATCTGCTGAACTTCGGACAATCGCGAGCAAACTCATGTGTTTGCCGTTTCTGAGGAAATTAATAAGATCCGCAAAAACTTGACTGTTTGTGTCACCAGTTTGAGCTTTTGACTGCAATGGCACTTGCGCCTCAACTCTTGGTTGTTCTTGTGGTCTTTGAGAAGCAGGAGCAGGCTGAGCTCCAACCGATCCCTGCACTGAAACGGTTTGCACACCATTTTTGAGCATTTTTTCAAGTGCTTCGACACGCTCAGTGAGTGCCGTGTCTGCAATAATTTTGATAATCACAGTTTCAAGCACAATTCTTGGTTGAACACTATATCTAAGATCAGCTTCAACTCTTGAAAGTTCTTCAATTGCTTCAACAATTGATGAGTAATTTTTTTCAACAGCTTGAGCTTTCATGATTTTCATCACATTTTCAGGAACAACCACCATTTCACTCGCCCTGTCAGAAAGCGTGTACAAAATGAGAAGATCTCTGAAATAAGAAATCATATCACGAGACAACACAAGAGGACTTTTCCCCGCTGACAAAATTGTGTCAAGTTCCAAAAGTGCACCACCAAGATCCCTGCTCAAAATTTTGTCTGAAATCTGTGTAAGTTTTTCCTTCTCTGTTGTGCCAAGCACATCAATCACACTGTCAAAAGTGAGGTTGTCTCCTGAATAAGAAATGCACATGTCTGCAATGCTCAAGGTGTCACGAACAGATCCTTCACCAGCTCTTGCAATCAAAGAGAGTGCTTTGTCCTCAAATGCCACTTTTTCGTTCTTTAGAATTTTTTCCAAAAGGCCAACAAGCTCATCCACTGCAAGCAGTTTGAAATCAAAACGCATACATCTCGACAAGATTGTTGCAGGAAGTTTGTGAACTTCAGTTGTTGCCAAAATGAACACAACATGTTTTGGTGGTTCTTCAAGAGTTTTGAGGAGTGCATTGAACGCACTTGTTGAAAGCATGTGAACCTCGTCAATGATGTAAACCTTAAACTTCCCATTGACTGGTGGATACTTGACTTTTTCTCTCAAGTCCCTGATTTCATCAACTCCGTTGTTTGAAGCGGCATCAATTTCCAAAATGTCAATGTTATTTGCAGAAAGTGCAGTGCACACATCACACTTTCCGCAGGCATCTCCATCAGTTGGATTCGCACAATTGATGGCTCGAGCAAAGATTTTGGCAATTGAGGTTTTTCCAGTTCCTCTGCTTCCAGTGAAAAGATATGCGTGTCCAATTTTGTCTGAATCAATTTGATTTTTGAGCGTTTGAACAATGTGTTTTTGTCCAATGACTTCACTGAAATTTTGTGGTCTATATTTCCTATAAAGCGCAAGATACATGTTTCTATTTTCCTTCTCTTGATTTCTGTTTTATTCTTTCAATGCAATTGTAAATCGACTTTACATCTTTGTCAAGAAGACTCGCAATCTTCTTTTGAGTCAATCCTTCCAAATAAAGTTCTATTACTTTTTTTTCATAAGCAGAAAGGCCTTTAATCATTGATTGAATTTTTTCATCCAGGGCTTCTCTGTCAATAACGTTTTCAAGTGGTGCATCTGGACTCTCTAAGTATGCCAATCCTTCGTCCAAAGTGTTGTCATCATTTGAAAAGTCTTCTCTTGAAAAAGACACATAATTGTTAAGCGGAGCATTCTTTTTTGCATTTGCACGTTTGAGCGCATCAATAATTTGCCTTTTGATGCAAAGAATTGCAAAAGATTTGAAATTTTCGCTGAAATAATCCCCCTTGGTCTTGTCAAAAGAGTTATAAGCCTCAAAAAGTCCAATCATTCCTTCTTGAAACAAATCATCTTCAGTGCCACCTGCAAGATAATACTTTCTGCAAACACTCCTGATCAAACTTGAATATGACTCAATCAATTCCTCGATGATGTCGTCATTACATTTTTCCAAAATTACTTTCTCCTTTGTCTCACTGCCTCATATGTCACAATTCCAGCAGACACGCTTGCATTGAGTGAATTGACTTTGCCAAACATTGGGATTGAAATGATTCCATCACAAGTCTTTCGCGTGAGTGCACTCACTCCAAAGCCTTCACTTCCAACAACAATTCCAATGTCCCCCTTGAGATTGGTTTTATACATTTCCTCACCATCCATGTCTGCGGCATAAACGAACACTCCTTGGGCTTTGAGATCATCAATTGTCTTGTTGATGTTTGTTACTTTGATGACATTCACATGTTCACTTGCACCCGCTGACACTCTGACAACCGTTTCATTCACGCTCACTGCTCTGTTTTTGGGAATAATGATTCCAGTCACACCAGCGCATTCAGCAACACGCATCACAGAACCCAAGTTGTGTGGATCTGACACCCCATCCAAAATGATGAAGAACAACTCCTCTTCCTTTGCTTTTGCTGCTGCAATCACATCATCAAGCTCTGCATACTTAAACTCTGTCACTGTCGCAATGATTCCTTGGTGATGAGATGTGATGCTCAATTTGTCCATGGCACGCTTGTCGAGATACTCAATTTTTGCGCCCCTTTCTTTGGCAAACCTTGAAAGAGTTCTCACATCATCATCCCTTGTTCCATCAAGAACTGATATCTTTTCAATTGTCTTGTCAGAGTTCAAAAGTTCTCTAACTTGGTTTTTCCCTTCAATCTGCATAAATTTTTTCTCCAAAACTTAAAATGTAATCAAGTCTTTCTGTCTGACCCGTGAGATACAAAAATCCAAGAACTGCTTCATAAGCTGTCGCATGAATATAATCATTTGCTGAATAATTTTTTGCTTTTGCCCCCATGTGCGTGTTTCTTGCTCGTTTTGCCAGTGCCAGTTCTTCTTCAGTAAGCTCTTGTTCCACAGCATAATAAATCTTGCACTGGTTTCCAGCATTAACGATTTTTGAAACTTCCTTTGAAAGTGCGTTTGCTTTGAATTTTTCCAAAATCGCAAGTTTTGTTCTCACATGAAGAGTGTGAACACTGTCTCCCACCGCTGCCAAAATGAGTGGTTGCAAATTTTTTGCTGTCACTTTATCCAATTTTTCCATGATTTCATTATAACACAAGCTTCGTCTTATGACAAGTACAAAAGCAGATCATAATAACCATTTTTATCTCATAAAATTCAATTATGAAACACTCAAAAAAACACTTGATTGAAACCCTAAGTGCCCCTCTCATTATTTTTCTGTGCGTAATTTTTGCAACAGTCATCATCTCAAGTTTTGTCCTTGAAAGCGTAACAGCGTCATCAAACACCGACACGCCGAGCATTGGTTACACTGTTGTGATTGATGCAGGACACGGAGGACTTGATCCAGGCAGCATTGGCTACAAAACAAAAGTGCGTGAAAGCGATGTGAATCTTGCCATTTCAAAAAAACTTGAAACTGAACTCAAAAAAGCAGGCATTTCTGTTGTGATGACAAGAACAACGGAAGAAGGACTTTATGGCTTATCCACGAATAATTACAAAAAACGAGACATGGCAAAACGTCGTGAAATCATTGAAAACGCCAGACCAAACATGGTCATCAGTGTTCACATGAACAGTTATGTCAAGCACAATCTCAGAGGCGCTCAGGCGTTTTATGACAAAAACAGTGAAATCAGCAGAAAACTTGCACTTGCCGTTCAAGACCAATTTGCAAGCAATCTTGAAGAAAGTGACAAAGGCGTGAGCATTGGAGATTATTTCATGCTCAAATGCACTCAGGCACCATCAATAATTACTGAATGTGGATTCCTTTCAAATGAAGAAGATGAAAAGTTGTTGCTTTCAGATGCCTATCAAAACAAAATTGTGTCTTGCATTGTTGCAGGAGTGCTTTCGTTTCTTGGAATTGCTGAATAAAAAATTTAACAACATGCCACAAATTTGTAGCACCTTGCCCCAACCGTGTGCTATAATCTGCTTGAAACAAAATTTTGGAGGTAATTATTCATGCCAGTTGGTCCTTCGCATTCAGGCAGATCATCAGGTGGCGGCAGAAGCTTTGGTGGATCTCGTGGTGGCAGCGGAAGCTTTGGTGGTGGAAGAAGAAGTCACACGATCGGCCCAGCAAGATTTGTTTTCTTTGGTCGAACTTATGTTGTCTCATCAGGTGGAATGTCTGCCATAAGCTTGCTCTTGTTTGGCTTGTTCTTTGTTGGCGTATTTTGCTTCTTGATGGGAACAGGAATCAGCACATCAAAAGAAAATATTTCATCATATCAAAGCGAAATTCAAATCATGGAATCAGATGCTGAATATTATAACAACTTGATCATGAATGCAAACCTCAACAATCCAAATGACAATTATTTCTTGGTTGATGCAAATTTTGGTGATGAAATCTTTGAGTACTATCGATCAAATCCTCAAGAACCAGGTTCTTATTATTCATTTAAGCAAAACGGCGTAATTTGGTATTTCGTTGTTTATTCTTATGAGCACGATGGCGATGATTACATCGGAACAACCTACACACAATTTTCAATGACCCAGCTCCAAGCAAAAAATGGCAAAATAACCATAGCCTACACGGTCGAAAATGGCAATTTATTTTCCATTAACGCCGACTATTCACTGGAAAGCAACAAGGATTATGCTTATGCAAAATTGTCGCTCAAAGACGCAGAGGAAAGTTTGTCGTCAAACACAACAGGGCTTGTTGTTACGATCGTGCTGATCATTGGTTTGATCATTGGACTTGTTTTTGCAATAAAAAAGAACACACAAAAACAAGATGAAAAACACAATCTTGAAGTGCAAAAAAGCAAAGCAGAAGTTGAAGAGGCTTTGGCAAAAGCTGACGAGGCAAAAAGAAAAGCCGAACAATTCGGCAGAAAATGTGTATATTGTTCTGGAGATGTCCCAGATGGCGAAACAAAATGCCCAAACTGCGGCTCAAGCATGTTTAAATAAAAACAAAAAAAAACAAGAGAGTGGAATTTCCACTCTCTTTTTTGTTTCTTATTCTTCGTTGGTTTTTTCTTCTTTCTTTTTGAAGATAATAAGCCTTTTTGAAACATAATTATAAACCAGCACCACAAAGGTAAGCACAATTTTAACAATCCATTCATTGATCCCAAGAACATCAAACCCAAGCCACATTCCACCAAGATGAATGAACAGGCCAACAAGACTCAATAATGCAAAAATCACAAAGCCCTTTGCGGATTTTGAATTGCCCTTTTCGTCGTAAACAAAAATAATTGAGAATATGTAATTGAAAATTAGCCCCGCAACAAATCCTGCACCAGTTCCAACAATTGTTGCAACAACACTTGGCTCAGCCGAACCAACAAAAACATTCCAGAAACTTGGATACAACGCTGGATCAAAAAGGTAGAGCACCACCCCCATCATCACAAAATCAATGATGGTTGCAACACCACCAACAATCAAAAATCTGATGATTTCGGCAAGTGTTTTGTGTTTTTCAAAATACATCTTAATTTTGGCAATAAGCCCAACTTTTTTTTCTTCCATGGTGCACCTCTTTTGTTATTCTATCATATAATTTTTGTCATTTTCTGTCAAACATATGAATTGATTTTTTGCTTGCCTTTTTAATTTTCACGTGTTATAATACCCAAGCCGTTTGGCAAAAGGAGATTTTATGTTTACACATCAAATAGTAACAAAAATTCGAGAAAATAACTACACTCCATTTGAAGCAATGCTTTACATTCACAAATTCTTCACAACAAAATATCGAATCGACTTTGACGAGTTTGGTCATCAGTCAACAACTGTGTCAAACCAAATCGAAAAAACACTCACAGCACTTTGCATGCCTGGACTTAAATGCGGAACAGTTTGCGCTCTTTCAAGAGAAAAAGAAAATTCTCCAATAACAAATTACTCCCTAAACATTGTTTACGTTCATGATCCTGATTATGCAATTTGTGGGACATTTGCAAATGACACGATCAGAGATGCCTCTTCTGTGGGATTTGAACACGGCAAAGGTTTCGCTCATTGTCTGTTCCCTATTTCCGATTTGAAAAAATCAAAACATATTTCTTTTTCTGATTTTCCAGAAGAACTTTCTTCACACACAAATTCCATATTTCCACCAACATTCATCAATGCTCTCAGGCGCATTTTTGAAACAGCACCAGAACTGTGTGCAGAAGAAAATTTTAATGATTTTATTTATCATGAACTCAACAACACAATTACAACTGCTCAACAATCATTTGATGAAAATGCAACATCCAAGTTCGTAAAATGTCCAAAGTCAATGATTTCAACTGCTCAAGAGCATTCAGACAATAACGAATCATCAACATAGCACACCCTGAAAACACTTTCAGGGTGTTTTTATGAATAGGAAATACTTGCTTTTTCATGCATGTTGAGATATAATAAAAACACGAGGATTTACTTATGGAAAAAGAACTTATTGAACAAAATAAAGAGGATTTTTTAAACATCGCAAGATCCAACATCACGCGCGAAGGCATTGATGGCCTTTTGAAGTTTGTTGAAAGCACAGATTTTTTCACAGCTCCTGCTTCAACAAAGTTTCATCTCGCTGAAGAAGGTGGTCTTTGTCAACACTCACTCAATGTTTATGAGCGACTTGAAAAACTCATGATCATGGAATATGGCGAGGATGGCTACAACAAAGAATCTGTTGCAATCGCCGCTCTCTTTCACGACATTTGCAAGGCTTGTTTTTACAAAATTGATTACAGAAATGTGAAAGAAGATGGGGTTTGGGTTCAAAGACCTTATTACACCGTTGACGACGCCTTGCCTTATGGCCATGGTGAAAAAAGTGTTTACATCGTGAATGGTTATTTGAGACTCACAAGAGAAGAAGCCATCGCAATCAACTGGCACATGGGCGGCTTTGACAAGCGTGTGCAGTCTGGTGAATCAGCATACTCTGTGGCTTACAGCAAATATCCACTTGCAGTTCTCTTGCATCTTGCAGATGTGCAAGCAACTTATCTTGACGAACAAGGAGATGAATAAATGGATTACAAAAAACTTGCAAACTTGCTCTATCCAAACCTTGAGCATGACATGGAATATTATTTAGAAACCACACCAAAACGCAATTTGCCTGCTGGTGCTCAGGTCACTCGAATTGCGCCAAGCCCAACTGGATACTTGCATCTTGGTCACTTTTATGGCGCGCTGATTGATTATCTCACAGCCTACAAATCAAATGGCGTTTATTACATGCGTCTTGAAGATACTGACCAAAAAAGAGAAATTGAGGGCGCTGGTCAAATCGCATATGACATGCTTTGCACTTATGGGGCAAAACCAAATGAGGGTTATCGCGGAGATTACAACTCTGAAATTGGTGACTATGGCCCTTATGTTCAATCAAAAAGACTTCCAATTTATCACGCATTCGCAAAAAAATTGGTTGAACTCGGAAGAGCTTTCCCTTGCTTTTGTGAAAAATCGGAAAACAAACAAGACATTTTGGACAGAAGAAGCGAACAACTCGAAAACAATGATGACATTGAATCAAAAGACCCATGTCGTTCACTTTCTCTTGAGCAAATTGAAGAAAATGTTAAATCTGGCAAAAAGTTTGCACTCCGATTGCTCTCTCTTGGTGATTCAGAAAAAACCATTGAAGTTGAAGATCTTGTTAAAGGCAAAAGACAAATTCGCGAAAACACAAAAGATATTGTTCTGTTGAAAAGCAACGGAATTCCCGTGTATGCTTTTGCACATCTCGTAGATGACACACTCATGGGGACAACAATTGTTGTCCGCGGAGAAGAATGGTTTCCATCACTGTCTTCTCACATTGAACTCTTTGACGCTTTTGGATTCCCTCGCATGAAATACGCTCACACCCCTGTCATTTGCAAACTTGACAATGATGGCAACAAACGCAAACTTTCAAAACGCAAAGACCCAGAAGCAGATGTGAGATATTATCTTGAAAAAGGTTATCCTGTGGTGACGGTGGTTGAATATCTTATCAATCTCCTAAACTCAGACTTTGAAATTTGGAGAAACAACAATCCACATGCTGATTATCATGAATTTGATTTCAAACTTTCAAAAATCAGCCTCAACAATCCAATGTTTGACTTTGACAAACTTGACAACGTTTCAAAAAACCTCATTTCATTATGGACAGCTGAAAAAGTTTATGATGAATGCCTCACTTGGGCGGAAAAATACGATTTAGAGTGGGCAAACACTTTGAAAACCAACAAGAACAAATCTGTTGCTCTTTTCTCAGTTGAACGAGGCATTGAGCGTCCAAGAAAAGATATTGTAAACTTCTCTATGGTTAAAGATTTGTATTCTTATATGTTTGAAGAAACTCTTAACAAAAACACACTGCTCTCTTTCAATGAAAAATTTGATAAGAACACAGTCAAAGATTTTCTTTCAGCATACAAAACTTCTTTCTCGCTTGACGGAGACAACAGTGCATGGTTCACAGGAGTAAAAGCTGTCGCTGAACAAATTGGATTCTGCACAAACAACAAAGAGTACAAAGCGAATCCAGAAGCTTACAAAGGTAATACAGCCGATGCGTGTTCAATTTTGCGTGTTGCGATCACTGGACGCGAACAAACACCCGACCTGTTCTCTCTCCTCAAAATTTTGGGCAAAACAGAGGTTCAAAACAGAATTGATTATGTTCTCAACAATATTTAAAAGTAAAAAAAATAGTGCGAATCTTTGCACTATTTTTTATGCTTTTTTATTATACAAGTAGATCATTGATATCTGCAAGAGTTACGTCATATGAAAATTTAAAAATATTTTTTGATCTTGTAATGTTCCCACTATTACCCATACAAATGTATTCTATTGAAAATTCAATGAGATATTCTCCGTCAAACTTATATGTTTCTGAATAACTGTCCCATTCTCTATTCTCACCGAATACAGAACTCCTTGAAATTTCAACATTCTCGCCTTCAAAAGTAATGGTATACATCCACTCTTCTAAACCTTCAGGACTTGTCACAAACGAAGAAAGTATACCAGCAAGAGAATATGCCCCATATGTTGATTCCAAAACTGAGTAATCGACTGATGTTTCAGTATTTATATCGCCACTAGTTAATGTTCTCGTTTGAACGGTATATTTACCAGTAATAGAATCCTCTACTGCTTTGCAATATATTTGTCCTTCAAGAAAAAAATTAAATGCTTTTGATGATTTATCATATAAAAAACATTGTGCTGTTTTACTGCGAGAAACTTCATTCCCAAACTTGTAATCGATTTCTTCAATACTTCCTTTGAAATTTCCTTTTGTTGCAGCCACATACATCATATTGACAAGTTTTGCCTCAACAACTTCGTTTGCATAAAGTTGATTTCCACCTATGTTTTCTAACTTATTGATTGCATTATTGATTAAGTCGCGATCATTAGGACTCAATGATGTACAGCCAGCAAATGTAAGTGATACTACACACAATACTAAGCAAGCAATTATTGA
>JAFTJJ010000057.1 GCA_017456465.1 Clostridia bacterium
AGTCGGTACTTAGGAGGTCGAAGGTATATCCCTTTACCTATGAGGTCACGAAACAATGGTAGTATAGCACAATAGTTGATGAATTGCAATCTGAAAGCAAAAGATTGAGCAAATAATTTAAAGAAAAGCACCAAGCTGGTGTTGTTGGTGCTTTTTTAATTAAATAATTTGGGGGTTATTTTTGATTTTATCTTCAATGTCATCGCCAAGGTTGATGAGTTTTTGAAGAAGTTTTTTGTTATCATATACCAATATTTGCGGATTGATGAGAAAAAGTTCTTTCAAATCGCACTCGGGATAACCACGAGTCACAAGCAAGCTTATGTTTGTGCTGATGCGTTTTGTATCAGCAAATTCAAGCTTTGGGCAAAATTCGACAAGTTCATCGATTTCTTCATCAGAAAGTCCCAAGGGATAGAGAATGTTTCTGAAGTTAACTTCTTTCATGTTCAATCTCCTCTTGAGTGAATTTCATTTTATTTCTTGGTCTTTGAAGATTATACATAATCTCAATTTGTTTTAACGCATTTTTGTCGAGAGGGTACATTTCCATCATGATTTCTGTTGGAGAAGTTGCTTGCGCAAGTTCGCTTGGGATTTGTGGATTGTCAAGACTATTCAAATCATGAGCAAGGTGTTTTTCAGATGTTCCGACGTTAAGTGACAAGTCAAACTCCAAGTTGAACATTATTCTTGCATACATTTTGGCTGGGCTGATGAGATAATTTCGTGCAAGCAAATCTTCAACACGTGCACCAGCAATGCTGTTGAGCATGAGTTTGAGTTTCATGTCAAGAGGGTTTGATGCAAGGAAATTTAGATTTTCAAGCAATTGTTCTTTTGTTATTCCAAGTCCAAGAGCTGTTTGAACCCTGCTTTCAAGTGTCCCAAGAGCATTGAGTGTGACTCTTGGTTTTTCTGAAATGGCAGCGGTCGCGTTTTCAAAAGGAACATTCAAAGATTGGGCAATTGTTTTGCATTTTTTCAAAAGAAGTTCAGGACTTGTGCCGATGGAATAAGGATGATTGATCAAGAGTTGTCTTGAATGGTCAAGGTCGAGCATCAAGAATTGGCTGCAGAACTTGAAGAATGCATCATATTCATCAGATGTTTTGATTGCAAGATATGGACAGTTTTGAACACCTGAGATGAAATCATCATAAGACAAATTGTAGTTTTCAAACAGGTATGAGCTTTTTTCTTTGATAATTTCAGGAGTGATTGCAGTGATGAGTGGATTGCGTTTGATCATCTTGGCAAGTTCAGTTTCTGACACATCGAAAAGATTACAAATGAAATGTGTTTTTTCTGGAGTGAGATCTTCAGCGTGAATTTTTGCGGACTTTTCATCAAACGATTTTACTGTTTTGAAAAGGGCCTTGTCTTCTTCGGAGAAATCGAAAGTTGGTATTTTTCCTTCCTCAAAAGTTTTTGGTTTGCTTTGAGTTGGAGGGGTTGTTTGTGGCCCATGCACAAGTGCTGCATACTTTCTGTTTATTTCAGTTCTGGCCTCTTCTGTGAGTGGATATTTTGCCATGAGATCATTCATGCTTATTCCAGTGATATTTTTGAGTTTGCTTGCTGAAATGTATTTTGCAATTCCTGGGAGAATGTCACCATTTTCTTCAGCCATCATTCTTGCAAAAATTTCATGTTCAGAAAAAGAAAATTTGTCTGTCACAAAATCTTTGTCAGAAATGCCATTTAGTCTTGCAAGTTTTAGTCTGAGTTCAAGCTTGTTTGCATCATGGTAGAAAATTGACGAATATGGATTGATGTCTTCAATGGTGAATCCATGTTTGACGAGCATGGCAAATTTTTGTTTCAAGGAATTTCTTTCATTTGTGTCACCCATGCGATCATAAATTGTCAATCCATTTCTGAGCCTGCTGTAATTGCATTCATTTTTTGGCCAGAACACGCCATATGTGTTTTTGATGATTTCAAACTGTTCATCAATGTCTTTTTGTTTTGTTTCAGTGAATGGATATTTCTCAAGGAGGTATTCAGTCGTGAGACCAGTTTCTTCAAAAAATGATGAATTTGTTGCGTATATTAATGGGTTTTCAAGCTCACCACTTTTGAATGCTTGCATTCTTGCAAACACCAAATCTGATGGGAATTTGTACATTCTGTTGAAAAAGTCATTTGCAGAAATGTTGATGATTTGTGCAAGTTTGATGCGTTTTTCAAGTTCATCAGATGGGATTGTGTAAATTCTGGGATGGAAGTTTGCAAGTGTGATTGGCAAATTATATCGTCCGAGAAGTTCAAAAGAATTCTTCATTTCTTCAAGGTTGAAAAATGGAAAGTTCAAGCTTGATTTTACAAAATGTTTGAGTTGTTCAGGTTTTGCTTTGAATGTGATTTGCACAAACATTTTTGCTTTTTGAATTGTTTGCTCTGAGCATTTAATGAGATTCGGAGACTCCAAAAGATAACTTTGAATTTGTTTCATATCAATGCCCGAAAATTCTTTTTTGAGAAAATCAAGTCTTTCTTTGAGTTCTTTTGGTGAGATGCTATATTTTGCGCAAATTTGTGAATAAACATCCATACTTTGCATTGTCGTTTGCGCTTCGGAAGTAACACTTTGTGTTTGTTCAGACAAAGATGCTTTATTGTCTTGTGAAGGAACAACATTGTTCATTTCAGCAACAACTGGAGAGACTGATTCAAGATTTGTGGTTGTTTCTTCGCGTTTTTCTTCTGAGATTTGTTGTGATTGTTCTGGCGCTGGTTCATCAGATGGTTCATGATTTATGCTATTTTCTGCAAAAAGTTGAGTAATATTTTCAAAATATAATGGAAAATCAGCAGAAAGTTGATCAAACGTTTCAGGTCTGTAATTTTTGAGATTTTGCATGATGAAATCATAGGTTGGAGTTTCAGGCTTGTATTTTTCAACAAATTCACCCAGATTCAAGCCCAGAAACTTTTCTGTTTCGTTTGTGTGGGTGAAAATGTCATAGCCAGCAGGAAGATCGCCTTGCAAAATTGCATTCATTGTTGCGGCAGTTCCAGCAAAAAAAGTCTTGTGAGAAAGATTCCATGTGTCCACAACAGCAGCATCTGGGTCTTTCAAAATTTTGAGCGCAGCCTTCGAGAGTAAATCTTTTGGATGCATTACAATGAAATGTGGATTTTTGACAATTTGTTCTTGTGTGTTGCCAAAGTAAAGGGCGATGTCAATTGATTGCATGATGTTGTCTTTGTATTTGTTCCAATAATAAGAGTCTGCAAGCATAGGCATTTTGTTCAAAATTTGTTCAGCCTCTTCGTCATAAAAGTCGAATTCTTTGGTGAGTGCTTCAAAGCAGGTGTTGTATGATTCCATAAGTCCTCCGATAAAAATGATGTGTTAATAGTTTAGCTTTTTGAAAAGAATATGTCAATATACAATATAAATAAATTTAATTATAGATTGATTTTTATTATGTTTTTTGTTAGACTATGGGTGACAAAAAATTGAGGTACAAAAATGAAAAAGTTTGATGTGATAATTATTGGTGCTGGAGCAAGTGGATGCATGTGTGCACTTGCATGCAAAAATCAAAACATTGCAATCATTGATGCGGGCAAAAGTTTGGCAAAGAAGATTATGGTGACTGGAAATGGAAGATGTAATCTCACAAACAAAAACATGAATTCATCATACTTTAACACAAACATTGATAAATATTTGCAGAAATTTAATGAGAAAGATGCATTGCGTTTTTTTGAAAGTCTTGGTCTCATCACATATTCAGACCCTGAAGGGAGAGTTTATCCGATTTCAAATTCTGCAAAGTCGGTTGTGGATGTCATCAATTTGGCACTCAAAAACAAGGGTCAGTTTTTTGCAGGGCAAAAAGTGATTGAAATACATCATCAAAACGACCAGTTTTGTGTTTTGACAGACAAAGATGAATTTGTTGCAAAAAAAGTTGTTGTTGCAACAGGTGGATCAACAATGCAAAATTCAATCAAAAACTTGGACATTTCTTTTAAAAAATTTGTGCCGAGCCTTGTGCCTCTTGAATGCAGCAATGTGAAAGATTTGAATGGAATAAAACTGTCAAATGTGAAAGTTGCTGCAACCACAAAAAGTGGCAAGACAGCATCAGAAATTGGTGAAGTTCTTTTCAAAGAGAAAGGTCTGAGCGGAATTGTGATTTTCAATCTTTCAGCACTTTTTGCAAGAGAAAGGGTGTTTGAAGGAACTGTTCAAATTGATCTTTTGCCAGACATGAATGAAAAACAACTGACTGAACTTTTGATGACAAGGCGAAGTTTGTGTGTGAATGTTGACAAATTTTTTGTTGGAATGTTTCAAAATGCAGTTTCAAATGAAATTTTTATGCAATCAAAACTTAACACAAACAAAAATTCTGCAAAACTAACAAATGATGAAATTAAAAGACTTGTCAAAACAATCAAATGTTTGTCTTTTGGTGTTGTGAATTGTTATGACAACAATCAGGTTTTTTCTGGTGGAGTTTGTTTGAATGATCTTGACAATCACTTGATGAGCAAAAAAGTAAAAAATTTATATTTTGCCGGCGAAGTGTGTGATGTTGATGGTGTTTGTGGTGGATATAACTTGCAATGGGCTTGGACAAGCGGGATGGTTGTGGGAGAATGCCTATGATCAAACTTGAACAAATAAGTTTGCCAATCAAATTTACTGACGAGATTGTGAAAGACAAAATTGCAGAAAAACTCAAAATTAAAGCAAAAAGCATCAAACATTTTGAAATTTTGAAACTTTCAGTTGATGCAAGAAGAAAACCAAACATTAAATTTATTGCATCAATTGGTGCTGAACTTGAAGATTGTCTTGAAGACAGGTTTGAAAACTTGAAGTTTGAAAAGAATGTCAAGTTTCTTGAATATCCGAAAACAACAAGCAAAAAAAAGTTTTTGGTTGTTGGTTTCGGTCCAAGTGGAATGTTTGCAAGTCTTGCGCTCGCGCGTATGGGATTTGATGTCATTGTTGCAGAGCAGGGCAAAATGGTGGATGAAAGAGAAAAAGACGTTCATGAATTTTGGCACAATCGCAACCTAAATCCATTTTCAAATGTTCAATTTGGAGAAGGTGGAGCGGGGACTTTCAGTGATGGAAAACTCAACACAAATTTGAACAATGAATATTGCAAGATTGTGACCAATGAATTTTTGAGATTTGGTGCTCCTGAAGAAATTGGATATCTTGCAAAGCCACACATTGGAAGCGACAGGCTCAAAAAAGTTGTGAAGAATATGCGTGAACACATCAAAAGTCTTGGTGCAAAATTCATGTTCTCAACGAAACTTGTTGATGTTGTTGTAAAAAATGGGGCAATTTGTGGTGCAAAATTACAAAATGTTTTGAATAATGAAACTTTTGATGAGTGTGTCGATGGTATTTTGCTTTGCGTGGGGCACAGTGCAAGAGATACTTTCAGAATGCTTTTTGACCATGGCGCAAAAATCACGCAAAAACCATTTGCAATGGGAGTGAGAATTGAACAAAAACAAAAAGACATCAATTTGACGCAATATGGTGCAGAACAGATTGAGGGTCTTGGAAATGCAGATTACAAATTGGTCGAGCATTTGCCAAATGGCAGGTCGATTTTTACTTTTTGTATGTGTCCTGGTGGTGAGGTTGTGGCATCAAGCAGCTCTGATGGGGAAATTGTTACAAATGGAATGAGCAATTTTGCTCGAGACAAAGAAAACGCAAATTCTGCTGTTTTGGTGAATATTTTGCCATCAGATTATGAATCATCGCATCCGCTTGCGGGGATTGATTTTCAATCAAAATATGAAAAACTCGCGTTCGAGCTTGGGGGCGGAAATTTTGATGCTCCTGCAGAAAGCGTTGGAAGTTTTGTGAGTGGCAAAAATGTTGAACCAAACATTAATGCTTCATACAGACCCAATGTTAAGTTTTGCAAAATTCAAGAATGTCTGCCTGAAATCGTGAGCCAAAGTTTGAAAATTGGGCTTCCACTTTTAAACAAAAAACTTAAAAATTTTGCAAAGGATGAAAATTTGCTCATTGCAATTGAATCAAGATCAAGCAGCCCAATCACAATTGTGCGTGATGAAAACATGATGAGCAACATCAAGGGGCTTTTCCCTGTTGGAGAAGGGGCTGGCTTTGCTGGTGGGATTATGTCAAGCGCTCAGGACGGAATCAAGGTTGCAGAAGCAATTTTCAGAATGAACAAAGAGTAGGTTCATTTTTTGAAGTTTTTTTATATAATGTATGGGAGGAAAATTTATGGGAAGTTTTTATGATGAACTATTTGTGCTCAAAAATTTGGTGAGAACGGGATGGACAATCAGGTTTGGTGAAAATTCATTCAGGCTTGAAAGTGATGCTGAACATGTTTTCAGTTGTGCAATGCTTGCTCTCAAAATTATTCATGATGAGAAACTTGAAATAAATGTTGAAAAGGTCCTCAAAATGATTTTGTATCATGAAATCGGTGAAATTGATGTTGGCGACATTCCCGTCATTGACACTGAGAGAAGAAAAAACAAATATGAGCTTGAAAGGCGCGGAGTTGAAAGAATTGCAAAAGAAAACAACTTTGATGAAATTTTGCGTTTGTGGGAAGAGTTTGAAGAAAATGCAACCCAAGAAGCAAAATTTTGCAAAATGATTGACAAGATGGACACCGTGATTCAGGCAAAAAAATATGCAATTCAAACAAACAGGCCAGAAGTCTTTGAAGAGTTCAAGGAAAATGCAATGCCATACATCAAGGGATATGAAAAATATTTGGATCTTTAATTTGATATTCAAGAGGAATTTAATGTGAAAAACTCAACACTATTGTCATCTGTGATCAGTTCAGCAATTGGCGCAATTGGGATTGTTATTAACATAATTTTGGTTTCAATGGGGACAATTTCAGCGAAAGCAAATGTTTATCTTTTCATTATTGCGTTTTTTGCTTGCGCATGGGTTCCGATTTTGATTGAATTGATTTTTAAAATCAAAATTGAAGTTTTGGCGAGTGTGATTTATCAAATATTTCTTATTTTAACTATAATTATTGGGTCAATATGGAAAATGTATGACATATTTGCGGGTTATGATATCACAATTCACTTTATGAGTGGTGTGCTTGCAGCAATTATTGCTTATACTTTTGTTAAAAATAGCAAAAAGTTCAAACCTTATGGTTTATGGCTTTTTGTTTTGTTGTTTGCAATTGCAGGTGCGTGTGGTGCGCTGTGGGAAATTTGGGAGTTTGCCACAGACCTCATTTTGGACGGAAACAGTCAAAGGGTGTTGGGGTTTTCAGAGCGAACAGCAATCATGGACACAATGCTTGACATCATTGCGGATGTTGTTGGAGGATTAATTGGTGCAGGGATTTGTGTTGTTTGTGATGCTCGCACAAAAAAAGCAAAGCAACCTTAGCATTTGACAACAAAAAGGACAAGTATTATATTATTATTGTAACGTTGGAGGACTGAGTATGGAAAAGAAAATAAATGGATCTTACAAAGCAATTAGCATTATTTCACTCATCACGGCAATTATTTACAGTGTCTTTACAGTGTTCTTGATCGCAGCAGCAATCATTGATTTTGACAATTTGGTTTTGTCGTTCGCAACAACTGAAGAAATGGTGAATCCATCGGTTGAAATAACAGCGGAAATGATTGAAATGGCAAAGATTGCTGCAATTACGTTTGTTGCATCGACAGCTGTTTATTGGGCAGGAATGCAAGCAATGCTTTATGTGGCTTTTGCAAAATTCAAAAAATATTCAGCGCTCACTGATGAAGAGGCAAACAAGTATAATGGAAGACTTATTGCATGGGTGATTGTGCTGTTTATGTTTTCGAGTCTTTTGCTTGGAATTCTTGGGATTGTGGGTTATGTGAACGGAACAAAACTTCAAGTTGATGAACACAGAAGAAAAATGTATGCAGCAGCTCAGGCAAGTGCAGATCAAAGCTCAGCAAGCGTGGGTGATCAGCCAAAGGAATATGACAGAGATATTGACACGATGATGGCTAGGCTTGAAAAATTGCAAAGAATTAAAGACATGGGCGGAATTACTGACGAAGAGTACGAAAAATTGAGAAAAGAAATTGTTAACAAAAAATAAAAATATGGGTGCGAAAATTTCGCACTTTTTTTATGTCTAAAAATTCAAATTGTGGTTAAATATTGTTTTGTTAAAAAAAATTTGGAGGACAATTTATGAACCCATTTGAATTCGATTCAAAAGAAGTTGAAGACTATGTCATGGACTGGAAGAGGATGTATCCAAAATCTTATAAGAAGAAGGACACAGCCCCTTACACCAAAACAAGAGTCATTTTGCTCAATGGTTGCGAGTTTGAACAGCAATGGTTTTTGCACCAATTTGCAAGGCATTGCACAGACCCTGAACTCAAAAAGGAAATTGCTTTCATCAGAAACCAAGAGCAACAACAACAAAAGAGAATTTCTTGTTTGAAACCGATCAATGAAAACATTTTGGAAACAACAATTGCCTATGAGCAGCTTGCAATTGATTTGACCGCAATTCTTGCTCAAAACGAAAAAGACAAGAACAACAAAGCGGCACTTGATTTTGCGCTTCTTGAGGACTTTGATCACTTGTATCGTTTTGCAAATCTTCTCAAGATGGATTATGGCATTGAAGCGGGAAACCTTGTTGGAGAATATACTGAAATCATGCCTGGTCGTCCAACAATTGCGGAACACAGAAATCCGCGTCAAAACACCAAGTCACACATGAACAACAAAAAGGCAGACCCTTATTCAAAATGTGTGGGGATGATCATCACCGCTGCAGAGCAGCAGACCATGAATTTTTACATGAATATGGCGCAAATGTACAAGAATGATTATGGCAGAAAATTGTTTGCTGAAATTGCAATGATTGAAGAAGAGCATGTGACCCAGTATGAGTCTTTGAATGACCCAAACGGTTCATGGCTTGAACATTGGCTTATGCATGAATATGTTGAGTGTTATTTGTATTATTCAGCGATGGAGGATGAAAGTGACACTTACATCAAGGGAATTTGGAAAGAGCATTTTGAAATGGAGGTGGCGCATTTGAAGCGTGTTGCTCATCTTCTTGAAAAGTATGAAAAGAAGAAAGTTTCAGACGTGATTCCTGATGCTGAATTTCCAAAGCTTATTTCATTCAAGGGAAACAAAGAGTACATCAGAAGTGTGCTTGAACATGTGAGTATCACTCAAATTAATGACAAATTTGTTGAAGTCAAGGACTTGAAAGAAGACAGTGATTATGTGGTTTATCAAAACAAGGTCAACCGCAATCTTGTGGATGTTCCGAGTCACATGGTGATCGAGAAAGCAATTGACAAGTTTGGCAAAGATTATCGCCATGCAGACAAAAAGCATGTCATCAAAACCCTTGATGATCGCAAGCATGACAACACAAATGCAGGCAGAGATAATCAGTATTTGGTTTGTTAAAACAAAAATAAAAGCGAAGTTAAATTTGACTTCGCTTTTTTCTTTTGAAATGTCTGACAGACACAAACGTGACAACGCCAATCAATGAGACAAGTGACACAAGTGGGGCAAACTTTTGAATTTTTGTTCCATCGTAATTGAGTGTAACATGACCAGTTTCACCGTTTGTGAAAATTTGAATTCCTTTTTCGTGTTTTTTGATTTCGAGATTGTTGATTTTTCCATCTTTTTCAATTGTTGCGGAATAACCTTTATAATAAATAATTGGAACGATGTAATAATCACTTGCATCAGTTGAGTCAAATTCAACATGCAGGTCATAATTGTTTCGATCAAATTCAACAGGAGAGAGAGAATCATCAACAACAGTGTCATAAAAGTTTGTATAGTCAACGCCATATGGGAACCATTCTTGACCTATACCATTTCCATAATATGCTGAATCGTTTAAATTTGGAGCAAAAAGAACTGGTAAGGTTGTTGAAATATTGATAATGCATAGAACAGCAATAAGAGCACCTTTGATTGCTTTATTGAAGACTCTGGTTGAAAACAAGTAAGCTCCAAGGATTGATACAATTGGGATAATAAAAATATTAAGACGCCATGGGAATTGAACTGATCCCAAGATTTTATCAACATAGATCCAAGGGAATAGATCAGTCAGCAACAAAATAAAAATTGCAAGTGGAATTAACAATTTTTTGAAAGAAGTCTCTTGCTTGCGCAAAATAAGATTGTCTTCGTGATGTGGCTTAATGAAGAAGAGCACAAGTGGAATTAAACAAAAATTTGGAGCAATGGCTGAAACTGAGAAAAATTCTTGTGAAGAAACAGTGTTTAAATATGTGTGAGTCCAAGGCTTTGCTGAAATGACAAATGTGTCAGACACAAACATTTCAATAAAAGGTGCAAGATATGTAAATGACAAAGCCAAGAAAAGACCAATAATCACTGTTGTTTTTGCGTAAAACATTTTGTTTGTGAGGAGTTTTTTTGCATTGATGAAAACAACAACAAAGAGTGCTATTAAACTGAGAACAAAAGAAATTGAGTGTGAAAGCAAAAGTCCAAGCATTGCAACCAAGAGAAGCCATGGCTTTGAGTAGCCTTCTTTGAGCATGTTGTAAACACCAAGACCCAAAACAATGACAAAAATAAGTGCTGTGAATTCACCAAGGGCAAAACGTTTGAAATATTCACCCAATATATAATTATTGGTCATGAAGAGAAGGGTCGCAAGTCTTGCCATTGTTGCGTTCTTGAAAATCTTGTTTGAAAGAGTGAAAAATACATTAATCAAAACTATGATGCTGACAAAGGTGTACAAGTACATACACATTGTTGCAGAAACTCCAAGGAATTGCAGAAGTGCAAAAGGAAGTAAAAAGATATCTGGATAAAAAGTTGGGCAAGAAGAAGTTGCTCCGTTCAAAATGTGTGGATAAATATAAACTGGAAATTGTCCAGACTTAATTCCTTCATAAATTCCAATAAAGCGATTTAGGTGATGGGCAATATCATTCGATAATATCATTTGAAAGTTGTTTTTCAAAAGAATTAAAAGGAATATTATTCCAACAACAAAGAAAGAAATTATATTTAAATAAAGATAAGGATGTTTTTGTTTAAACTCTTTAAGCTTTGTCATAATTACCACTCAATATCCTTGCTCTTTGTTTCATGTTTTACATCATCATAGAAATCAAAGTATTGTTCTTTGAATTTGTTTGTTATTTTCTTTTGAGATTTAGTTTGTGATTTCATAATTTTTGTCCCATTAATTTTTATTTATGAGATGATTATACATCATAAAAAGCAATCATTGCAAATATAATTTTGAAGTGGTGATCATTTTTGAATAAAAATGAAAAACACTTTGTTAATTTGTTTGATTTTATCATAAATCTTTGTATAATGAATATAGTAAAAATATGGAGGTATCAATTCATGGCAAAAAAATCTGATTATTTTGGACTTAGTTACATCGTGAGCGTGATTCTTGCAATCATTCCAGTGACATCATGGATCTGCGGATTTGTAACAAGATTCCAAGAAGGCAAAATTGTGGCAGGACTTATTCGTCTTATCTTCGGATTTACAATCGTTTGGTTGCTTGATCTTATTTTCATGATCACAAACAAGCACATCCTTAGAATTGTTAATGTTTAATAAAAACGAAAAAGCACTCACCGTTTGGTGGGTGTTTTTTTTGTTTGTATAAAAACTTTTTGGCAGTTGTAAACTAACAAAAAACGCATGAGGTATGAACTGATGAAATTTGAAAGTTTTAAACAACTGTTTTCAGATAAAAACCAAGTTGAATGCAAAGAGTTTTGTGTCGGTACGAAAAAAATTCATATTTTCTATGTTGATTGTCTTGTTGACAAGCAGGTTTTTTCAAATGCTGTTTTGAATTCAATCACAAGAGCAAATGCTGAAGCCATGAAACAAAAAAAGAAAAGTGTTCTTGAGCTTTTGGAAACCAACATTGTCTCCACGACTGTTGCAAAAAAAATATATTCGAAAGATGAGGCAATGGATGAAATCTTCAAGGGGAATGCAATTATTATTGATGAAAGTGCTGATTTTTGTCTGCTCATATCTGTGGCTGGAGGAATGAAGAGGGCAATTCAGGAACCACCCACATCTGCTGTTGTAAAAGGGCCGAGGGAAGGCTTTATTGAAGATATTCACACAAACAAGGCTCTCATCAGAAAGCGTCTCAAAACTCAGGATTTATCGATTGTGGAACTTCAAGTTGGAGAAAAGACAAAAACAATTGTGAACATTTTGTATTTGTCCAGCATTGCTGATGAGAAAATTGTGAGTGCTGTGAAGGCTCGAATTGAAGAGATTGATATTGATGGCATTCTTGACAGTTTTTATATTTCACAATTTCTTCAAAAAGGCAAGGATAAATTTTTCAAGCGTGTGGGAACAACTGAAAAACCGGACATCACAGTTTCAAAACTTTTGGAGGGGCGAGTCGCAATCCTTGTGGACGGTTCGCCCATTGTCCTTACTGTTCCATTTTTGCTTTTTGAGGATTTGCAGAGTGTTGAGGATTATTATGACATCCCAGCAAAAGCAACATTGTCGAGATTCATCAGATTTTTTGGGATTTTTATTTCAATTTTGCTTCCTGGGTTTTATGTTGCACTCGAAAGTTATCACTACAAAGTTCTTCCGATTAATTTTTTAATCAACCTGCTTGGAAGTCTTGAAAACATTAGTCTGCCACCCATGCTTGAAATTCTTTTTGTGATTTTCTTATTTGACATTTTGAATGAAGCATCAGTCAGGATGCCAAAGCAGCTTGGGATGGCGTTGTCGATCATTGGCGCACTTATTCTTGGGGACACAGCGGTTCAAGCGGGAATTATTTCATCGCCAAGCATTGTGGTTGTTGCAATTTCTGGAATTACTCTTTACATCATTCCTGACCAAGTGCCAGAAACATCAATTTTGCGCTCAATATTCACGGTGATTGGTGGAATTGCAGGGTTTTATGGGTTGATTTGTTCATCGATAGTGCTTGCGGTTTATTTGGTTTCGATCACATCTTTTGGGTCGCCTTATATGGCACCATATGCACCAGACATTCGTGCTGACAAAAAAGACGGGATTGTTAAAGCTCCGATCACTGACATGAAAACCAGACCATTTTCAATTCATGGGAAAAACAAAAAAAGGATGGGAAACTGATGGCAAAAGAAATCACGAAAAAACAGGCAATGTGTTTGCTGCTTATTTGTTTGATTGGAACAAAGTTTCAAAGGCTTCCATCTTTTCTTGCGGATATAGCCGGCAAGGGCTTTTGGGTTGTGATGTTTATTTATTTGCTTATTGATGGCATTTTTTTGATGATTTCACTCAAAATTATTGACCTTGGATGTGGTGCAACGCTTGGGGAAGTGCTTGAAAAAACAGCGGGTAAGATTTTTTCAAAAATTGTTTTTGTGATGCTTGGAGTGTATTTTTTTATTCTCGCAATCTTGCCTTATGAGTCTGTGCATGAAGTTTTTGCAGACATAATTTTCGACAGTTTGCCTTGGAAATATTTTGCACTATTCTTACTCATTGCAATGGATGTGGTTGCTGTCAGTGGACTCAGAAACATTGGAAGAACTTGCCAGATGTTTTTTGGGGTCATTG
>JAFTJJ010000058.1 GCA_017456465.1 Clostridia bacterium
GTAGTCCTATGGATTTTTATTTTTTGTGGGTATTGAAAACGAGGGAAGTGTATGATATACTTTATTTGTTAAATTACTTTAGAGGTTAAAGTCGATGTTGTTTTTGGAAAATCCAGAATATACTGCTGTTTTGCATCACAAAGAGGCGATGGATAAATTTGCGGCATCAAATGTTGTTTTCAAGACAAGTTACAAAAGTTATGACAAAAAGCAAGGTGCGCACACGACATTCAGGCTTTGGGATTTGTCGAGTGAATTGTCGCTTCAAAGTGGTGTGGTTTTGGGGCGCATCAAATATGACGGTCAATTGGTATTTGGGGTTGATGAACCAACCAAAGAAATTATTGTGCATGAGCTTCCAAAAGTAAAATCACTTAAAACTCAAATTGCTGTTTGCACAAGCGACTTGCTTGAAGCAATAAAAGCTGTTGTTCAAAAACATGTGAACACACTTGACTACACTCTCAAAATTCAAAATCCACTTGCTGTGGTTTGCATTGATGAAAAAGCAAAAGATGTATTTTCTGGTATTGATCAAAGCCAAGCTTACACAAATCAGCAGAATATTATTTCAAAAATCAAAAGCGAAGAAAAGAAGATTGCTGAAGATGTCAAGGCTTACAAGAAAAAACTTGATCATGAAGAAAAGGCTGTCGAAAACGCTTTTGCAGATAAGCGAAAAATTTTTGGAATTGATCCTGAACAGTTTGAGTCGTCAGAAGAAGCTGAAATAGTTATTGGAAACCACATTATTTCAGTTTATGAAAAGAGAATCGAAAGTGCCAGAAGGCAAAGCAAAAGTGCTGAAACAAAACTGCTTCAACTTATTCAAGAAAATACAAGCAATTTTTATACTAGATATGATATAGACGATTTTGAATGGGGAGTTTGCAAGGTTTTTGAGGAGATTGAGTCAGGCAAACTCAAAGACGATGATGTTGTGGATTTGTCAAAGTATGATTATGACTATGAAGATTCTTCGGATGAGGACAAATTTGTTAAAGTTTCAGATTTGAAACAAAAATATCATGAAAGAGTGATTGATAAAGAATTTGAAATTTTATCAGAAATTATTTCTGTAGCTGTGGCAAATGAAATCAAGGCTGAAGTTCGTTGTCTCAGACAAAACTTGGAAGTTCCATCAGATTATACGGTTTATCACGCACTCTCAGAGGAAATGGCAAAGTCAAGGTCTGTGTTTGCTGGATGTGATTTTGAAACTCAGAAAAGAGTGATTGATTTGATTCGTCAAATGTCTGCAAATTATGAACAAATAAATAACTACGAATATTTTATTCAACAAACTCAAAATTCTTCAGCACTTACAAATTTTGCTGCCAGCAGTGGAGACTGGGGAGCGGTTATGCAATATCCGGCTTGGATCAGGTATGGACGAGATTACAGACGAAAACATGGAATATATTTTCATCTTTTGATGACAAAACCTGAAACCCGCGAAATTGATTTTGAAAACATAAAAAGGTTTACTCGCCGTGATGGATATGAACTTGCAAAAGAAGTGCCTGACAGACTTTCTATACTCTCGAAAATTGCAAGAGGAGAAACTGAAAGGCTTGAAAACTATGACACTCATTATACTGCTTGTCTTGCTGAATCATTGAGTGGCCAAAGTTTGCAAACAATTGTCGAAACCTTGATTGAAAAGCAAGGATTCAAGCAATTTGTGTGTGAGTCAGCGGAAACAGCAGTCAAAGTGAAAAGAATGGTATTGAGTCACTTTATGCGTGGCATTGAACATTACAAACAGAAACTTTCTGATGTAAATAATGACAATATATCACCACAAGATCACGAGAGATATTGGTATGCTTCAACTGCAGAATCTGAAGAAGAAAGAGCAAAAAAAACAATTATCAGAGACATAAAGAACGAACTGGAAAGGACGGTTGAACAAACATACATTGTTGTTGATCCAAAATATTACTCAAACTTTTTCAAGACAACGCCAACTAATTTTCATTTATATTGGAATTATAGGGGTGGTGACCTCTACAGGGAAGGGAAATTCATCAGAGATCATCTTGACATTGAAAATGAAGATATTATTATCAATCAGGGAGCATTGGATGAGAAATTGTTTGGTGGATATCTCTCTGAACCAAAGTATTTGAGTCATAATGAATTTGAAAATACTTATCACCCAAAGAAATTGACGCGTGAGCAGTGGAATGAAATAATCGCAGCTCATGATCCAATTTCCAGACACTCTTTTGCGTATTTGGATGATGAGATTGAATATTGGCAAGAAGATGATGAACTTTTAAACACATGCAGCAACCCAACATATACCCCAGAAGAGCGTGCAGTAAATGAAGAGTTTTATGATGACAACATGGATTATGGCGAGTTCAAAACAAAAATATTTGATGTTGACGACATTTCGGTGCTTGTGACAAGATGGCGACCAGCATTTGTGTCAGATGAAGAAGAGCAAGAGTACTTGAAGTGTCATCCAGAAATTGATACAGATAATTTCAGCTATGTTTGGGAAGAGTTCACGTTCCTTTCTGAAGTTGAGTCGTATGATGAGTACATGAGAATTGTAAAAGCTGTCAAAGACAAGA
>JAFTJJ010000059.1 GCA_017456465.1 Clostridia bacterium
CAAATGCGGTTAAAGCAAATGTTGGTGTTGAGTTTATTGGAAATGAGTTGAGTGCAATTAACCTTACGCTTCAAGACATGGCAAGTGTTGAACTTCAAGTTAAAGAATTTGAAGCAATCACGATTGCTGATGGTGAATATTACAACCTCACGTCAAAACACTTGGGTTATGCAGAAGTGACATATGTTGACGGTGAAGACGAGATAACAGTTGCTGTAGACGTTGCTCTTGGCATGGGCGAGAATGTATACTTGAAGCTTTCAAGCATGGTTATGGGTGAAGTTGTTGAAGTTGTTGTTCTTAACGGTTCTGCATATGTAACAGTTGGCGATATTACTTTGGGAGTAGAACTTACTAATATTGACGGTCTTATCGCAGAGGTTATGGAAATTCTTGAAATGACAAAACCAGCAAGTGTTGCGGCTGTGGAAGAGGAAAAGCAAGAAGCATTAACACTTAAGGCACTTGGTGAACTTCTTAAATCAATTGACTTGACCTCATTCAATTTTAAAGACGTTGACGGTCTTGCTTGGACGATTAAGAATGGCGAAAGTCTTGCGGTAACATTTGAAGAAGAAAACATTTCAGTTGCATTGACGTTGTTTGATGACAAGTCATTTAACGAGGTTGCTCCAACGGTGAATGCAACGGTTAAAGATGTTCTTGAAAAGATGTCAAATGTGAAGGGATTTGCAGAGAGTAAGCAATATGCATTTGGCTTTGATGTTAAATACTTTGATGAAACAAAGACATATATTAATCTTTCTGGTGACGCAAGAGTTGACCTTGTGAATGATGCATATGAAATCACAGGTCTTGAGATTGGTGGAAACGAATTGAACCTTGCATATGCTGACGGTGTTGTATATGTTGAATATGCAGGCGAAAAGATTAAGGCAAACGTGACAACGGTTATGGGGCTTGTGAAAGTGCTCATGCCAATTGTTGGTGCATATGTTGGCGGAAGTGACATGGGTGAAATGGACTACATGGCGCTTGCAAGCGAAGCGTTCGGTCAAGATGTTTCAACCCTTACAATTTCAGATTTGGTTAAACTTGTAACGTTGAACATTACAGGAACACTTGACGACCTTGGAATTGAGGTATATGCAAACACAGCAAATGCGGTTAAAGCAAATGTTGGTGTTGAGTTTATTGGAAATGAGTTGAGTGCAATTAACCTTACGCTTCAAGACATGGCAAGTGTTGAACTTCAAGTTAAAGAATTTGAAGCAATCTCGATTGCGGATGGTGAATATTACAACCTCACGTCAAAACACTTGGGTTATGCAGAAGTGACATATGTTGATGGTGAAGACGAGATAGCAGTTGCTGCAGACGTTGCTCTTGGCATGGGCGAGAATGTATACTTGAAGCTTTCAAGCGTGGTTATGGGTGAAGTTGTTGAAGTTGTTGTTCTTAACGGTTCTGCATATGTGACAGTTGGCGACGTTGTTCTTGCAGTAGGCTTGACAGAAGTTGACGGACTTATCGCAGAGGTAATGGCAATTCTTGAAATGACAAAACCTGTAAGTGTTGCGACTGCGGAAGAGAAAAAGCAAGAAGCGCTCACACTTAAGGCGGTTGGAGAACTTCTTAAATCAATTGACTTGAATGCGTTTAATTTCAAG